>DAOTZP010000299.1:0-4049 GCA_034434265.1 Anaerolineales bacterium
ACCGCAGTTTGCGATGCCACCATATTCAGCAGGTTCAGGTCTTCGTCGGTGTAACTTCCTTTTTGATGGCTGAATAATTCAATTGCGCCAATCACCAGATTTTCCACAATCATCGGCGCAGCCATTGCTCTTTTCAGCATGTGATGTATTTGGATGGCAGGATACGGGTGAAAGGCGTGTTTTTGCGAATAGTTTGAAAGGTCTTCAATCAACAGCGGCTTGCCTTTGAAAATAACTTCGCTTTCGATGCTTTCATCGCTCGCTTCAATTTTCTCAGGGGGATATGCGCTGACATCCAGCGCTGCGCCATCCAGCCAGCCAAAAGAAAGGCTGACTTGATTTGTGCGCCGCTCAAAGGAGGAAACGAGCATCATGTTGCACGCAAACATGCGCATCACGGTTTCATACGTCACCTGATAGATATGGCGGCGGTCCAGCGAGCCGCTTATCTCGCGGGCGGATTGATAAAGGATTTGCAGGCGGTCGGTATATTTGTTCCACAACGCCTGCGTGCGCACGCGGTCGGTTACATCGCGCAGAATGCCCTCGTGATAGAGAATGTTGCCATGCTCGTCATGCACATAGGAGCCGTGGTCTTCCACCCATATTTCGGAGCCGTCTTTGCGGCGCATACGGTACACTTCGGTTTCTTCCTGCCCGGTATCAAGGATGTGGCTGCCGCGCTCTTCCGGCGTGAAATATAGTTCGTTCTTAATATCCACTTGCAGCATTTCTTCTTTGCTGTCGTACCCGAACATTTTGACCATGGCGGGGTTGATTTCCACAAATTTTCCATCATGCGTGCTGCGATACACCCCGTCCATCATGCGGTCAAACAAGGATTGATACCGTTCTTCCGCTTGTTTGTGCGCGGTAATATCATGCACAATGGACAGCCAGATTTTTTTACCCTGATATTGAATGGGGGAGGTGTGAACATCCACAAAGCGGATTTCGCCGTTTGCAAGGCGGTTCGATACCACAAAGCGGCTGCGCAAACCGCTCAATGCCAGTTCGCCTTCGCGCTGCATTTGCTCAACTGACCCGACGTAAATATCCCCAATGCGCATACTCTGAAATTCTTTTTGCGTATATCCGTAAAACGATTGCGCGGCTTTGTTGGCGTCCAAAATTTGCAGGGAAGGCATGTCAATTAAAAGCATGACCGCCTCGTGATTGTAAAACATCACATAAAACGGGTCATTAAAATTTGCATTAAGAGAGAATGCGCTGTCTGTCATCATGCGTGTGTGCTTTTGTGATATTCTAGCGCATCAAAAAAAGAGAACCACCCTTTCAAATGTTTTTGATATTTGCGCTTAATCATCACTGAGCGATGCAATTGCGCGCAGCAAGCCAAAAATCAGCGCCCCAAGTTTCAAACCTTCCCCGGGTGTGATGGCGGTTTCGCGCGCGTTTTTTTCCGCGCGCCGATAAATCAACATGGCGGCTGCGAGCCCGGTCAAAGCGCCAATGAGCGTGCCGAAGAAAATGGTTTGGGTTTTGTTCATGGAACAATCCTTTTGAAAAATGTTTTGATACGCGCGGCAAAACCTTCCACAGAGATGATAAAGCCGGAGATTTTATCTGCGCCTTGAATGATGTACGTCCGCGCAATGTGAACGTAATCCTGCGCCATGCCCGTATAGCGGGGCAGCGTTTTCAGCGCCTGCGCCATGCCGTAAATCAGCGCGACCAGCGCCGCCAGGATGATTAATTTCCCCAGCAGAATCGGAATGATAATCCAAATGGTGGAGATGGCAGCCCAGCGCGAAACGTCGCCCCCGGCGTTAAAGGTGGAATAGGTAATCAGCGCTACCACGCCTGCAAGCAAAACCGCGCTTATAACAACGGGCAGAATAATCTGCGCATGGACTTGTTTGCGATGCCGCAGGTAGGATTCTCGTTTTGAATGGGGGAGTTGCACCTTCATGTTCTTATTGTAGCATAAATCAAAAGTAGATAAAATCGGAGTAAAAGGTCATATTTTAGGCGTGACCTCTATCACTTGCCTTGCGTATCTTTTCACAATAAAATCGCGATACTGGATAGTTTATCTCTAATATTTATCTCTAATTAAGAGAGGTTGTTATGCAAATTACACGACAGGCGGATTATGCAGTGCGGGCAGTGTTGTACCTTGCGGGAAAAAAAGATGAACGGGTAGCCACCAGCATGATTGCCGAAGAACAAAAAATTCCGCCTTCTTTTCTGGCAAAAATTATTTCCCAACTTTCCATTGCCGGATTGCTGCATACTTCACGCGGCGCGCGCGGCGGTGTGACGCTGGCGCGTGATGCAAGGGACATTACCCTGCTGGAAGTGGTCGAGGCGATTGACGGACCGATTCAACTCAACGAGTGCGTTGGCGGTGACGGCGTATGTTCATTTACCGATGGCTGCCCCATGCGCCCAGTTTGGTGTGAAGCGCAGGAAGAGCTTGTTGCCCGTTTGCGAAACACCAATTTTGCCGATTTGCTCAAATCCTAAACGGCGTTGTGCTTTACAGTCTCTCGGCTTGCACCGGGAGACTTTTTATTTTTAGCCAAAGCAAGGTGTCCAATGAAATCTTCACGTTTTTTCTTTTTTACGCTTGCAGTTGCATTGGCGGCGCTTGCCTGTAATACTTCGGCGAATCCCCCCTCTGCGCCTGCCAGCCCCACTGAAGACTTGCGCCTTCCGCTCATGGTGGCGGAAACGGTCGCGGCGGCGGTGACGCAAACCGCGCAGGCGCTCCCGCCGACTTTTACCCAAGCCGCGCCTTCTCCTGAACCCACCGCTTCCCCGCTGCCCACGTTTACTCCCACCCCGCTGCCTCTTCCAAGCGGGATTCTTACCCGGCAGCAAGACGGCTCATCAATTTTTACCGATGAAACAGCCGGGTTTCAAGTGAGCCTTCCGCAAGGCTGGCTGGCTGTGCGGCTGGGCGGGGAGGAGTTTGACGAAGCGCTCGCCTTTACGCAATCCGCCGACCCGTTAATTTATGCCGCGCTGCAATCCATCCGCGCTCAAGACCCCAACGCGCTGCGTTTATTTGTCATTAACCTGCAAAATGAAACGCTCGAAGATGAGCCGCTCACCGCCATTCAATTTCGTTGGGATTCTCAGGCAAGCCTGTCTTTTGATTCGCCGCAAGGGCTTGAAACGCTTGCGGCGGCTTGGGCGCAATCCATAACGGATATGGAAATCACCTCGCTCAATTTCTTTGTTAACCCGCTGCAAACCATGTTTGGGGTGATAGAGTCTGCCGCGCCGAACATTGCCAACAACTCCACCACATTTTATAAACGGGTGTACTTCAACACACCTTCAGGCTTGGTCTATGCGGAATTTGCCACCAGCAAACGATTGAAACTGGAATTAATCCCCGCGTTCGACGCCATCATGGATACTGTGAGCGTAATTCAACAGTGAATGTTTTGTATTTCAATGATTTAACAAGCCAATTAACATCATAGCGCAACGTTGCAGCCTTAAATAAAACATATACTCGCTTCAGAGGTAAAAGCCATGAAGCGAGATTTCATTTTCATCCTAGCGCTCATCTTCTTGCAGGGCTATACCATTGTGCCGGAGTTTTGGGATGCAGTTCCGTCTTACAATGCAAAAGGCTCTGTGATTGCACAGTCCATACCCACCCCAACCCCCACGCAGTTTCTTCCTTCGCCTGCGCCGGTCATCCAGCCAACGGCAACCCCCATGCCCTTGATGGCTGCCGCGCTGCCTTCCCCCACTCCCCTGCCCGTGCCAACAGCATACGACCCAACCCGCGAAATTGAGCGCGTCTTGATCGTCAGTTTTGACGGGCTGCGCCCGGATGCAATTCAGCCCGCCGGAATGACCACCCTGCTTGGTCTGATTCAATCCGGCGCGTACACATTCACCGCCCGCACCATCACCTACCCAACCACGCTGCCCAGCCACTCTTCCATGCTGACCGGCTTGTGTATGGAAAAGCACGGCATGGCTTGGAACGGCAACAATTTATATCGCGGCTTTGCGCAAGGACCCGATATTTTTGAACTGACCGAAAAGGCAGGGATGCGTTC
>DAOTZP010000300.1:0-4149 GCA_034434265.1 Anaerolineales bacterium
TTAAGCCCCTGCTGCACACATGGTCGCTTGCTGTGGAAGAACAATTTTATATTGTCTTTCCCGCATTGATGATTTTACTGAGGCGCTACTTCAAATCGCATATTTTGCCGATTCTGGCTGGCATCGCGCTGGTTTCCTTCGGGTGGAATGTGTACGCCTTGCAGGTTGAGCCTTCGGGCGCGTTTTATCTCGCCCACCTGCGCGCATGGGAATTGTTAATTGGAAGCATTCTCGCGCTGCTTCCCGTATATTTGAAAAAAAACGACATCTTTCACAACATATTGGGCGTTGCCGGGCTGGCAATGATACTCGCCCCCATTTTTATCTACACTGAACAAATTGCTTTCCCCGGTTTCTCCGCAGCCATTCCAGTATTTGGCACAGCCTTCATCATTTACAGTGGAATTGAAAGAACAACCATTGTTCATAAAATACTCAGCGTCCGCCCTCTGGTTTTTATTGGGCAAATTTCTTATTCGCTTTACCTCTGGCACTGGTTCTTAATTGTATATTGGAAATATTACGCCATCCGGGAAATCAGCACATGGGAAACGATAATACTATTGGCGGTGATGCTGGTCATCTCCGCGCTTTCCTGGCGGTTTATTGAAACCCCCTTTCGTTCAACAGACTTCCTTTCACGAAAGAGGGTTTTTGGGTATGCCGGAAGCGCGATGGCAGCCGCGTTCATCATCGGGTATTACGCATACGCAAGCCAAGGCGCGCCTTCGCGGTTTAACCTCGAGCAAGCCTCCACGCAAAATGAATACTTCACGGAATGTAATGTGAATAATGGCGATATGACGCTTGGCTTAAATCCCTGCAAAATTGGAGAAACAAGCCAGCCGGCTGTTTTTCTTATGTTTGGCGATTCTCACGCGCATTCACTCAGCAAAGCCATTCACGACTCGGCGCAGCGAATGGGCGTTGCCGGGGAACTAACCTACGCGCCGGGCTGCCCGACATTTTTGGGTATCACGCCGGTGATGGGCACAGATGGCATCCAATGCCGGGATTATATTAACGCCGTCTTAAGTTACGCAGAATCACACCCTGAACTTTCCACAATCATCCTCGTTACAAGGTGGACAGCCTGGGTGGAAGGCTCATATTACAAACTGGAAAACCAGGAAACATCAAGAAGTTTACAGTTGGAAGCGCCATCCGACAAAAAAAGAAGCCGGGAATTAGGCAACAAAACCCTGTTTCGAATCGGGTTGGAAAACATGATTAAACGCCTGAAATCGCTTGGCAGAAATGTAGTAATTGTTGCCCCAATTCCAGAAGTGGGATACATGGTTCCCGCCGCGCAATTTATCGCCACTCAAACCGGACGGAATGTGGATGAGATTATTGCGCCGACAAAAAGTGAATTCTTACAAAGAAACAAGCAAACCTTAAACATCCTGCGCGAATTTGAAAGAAAACACAAGGCGGAAGTGGTGGAGCCATGGCGCATCCTTTGCAAAGGCAAACGATGTCTCGTCACATTAAACGGCGAGGCGCTTTATGTAGATGACGACCACATATCCGCTGCGGGCGCGGATTTAATTTCGCCTGCATTTGACCCTATATTCAAATCAATGTCAAAATAATACGGGAAACGGTCATTTCCGATACACCCGGTACAACGAAGGTCCTATTTGTTCAAGCCGATATAAATCGAGCAAATGGTCAAATGTAAACGTAAAGTAAATGGGGCGGCTGTCTATATTTTCCTCAATATACTTAATGGAAGAATCCTCCAGTATTCCCAATTCAATGGTATCCGCTTCAAAAAACGTCACATCATGCCTTTTTTCAACCAGCTCGGCGGTATAAATCAAGCTATACAACCGATGCCAATTTGAAAAAACGATTGCATTATTATCAATGTGTCTTAATATACTCCGCGCTTCCCGTATTGCCTTGTCCGGGGCAAAAACAGGATAAACGCGGTTTTCAATAATAAATGAGGTGTAGCCTTTTTGAACAGCCATTGCAAGGTCGCCGCGCACATGCCAGCCGGAAAGCGCAACCGCAAACACAGAAATAAAGGTCATGATGGCGGCATGTAGAGAACGCTGCGAGGGAAAAACGCGCGCGGTTAGATTTTCAATTCCATCCAGGGCAAGGCTGACCCCAACCCCAACCCAGACGGCGGCAAAACCGGCGGGGGGAACATAAAAATCCTGATAGCTGGCAAAGGCAACGCCAATGGCAAATCCCCAGGTAACGCCAAAGCCAATGAAAGGATACAAGCCATCATACCAGCGCTTTCCAAAGAAAAGCGCAATCATGCCGACTGGAAGCAAAACCGCCGCCCAAAGAGGATAAAACTCAATATACTCAACAAGGCGCGCATACATCACATCGGCGGATACAGAAAAATAATACGAGCCCGCCTTGCCGGGAGAAATGGTCACTATAAGACGTTCAAGGGGCGTATCAAACTGTTGCGGAGTAACACCCATTTCGCGCAATGAAGAGCGATAGACCGTGTTATAAACGCTCGAAGGCGGGTCGTTGGCGTCAAGATAAAGGAATGCCGCGAGAGTCAGCGCAGCGCCAAGTAGCGCGCCAGCCAATGCCGCCGCCCACGCGGATTTTTTCCGCGCGCAAACAAGCATGTATGCCAGCACGGCGGCGGCAGTGACCAAAATTGTGCTGTGAACGCCAATGCTTAACCCGCCCAACACGCCAGCCGCAAAAAGGTACAGCCAATTGCCGGTACGATTCCATAAAATCACCAACAGCCAAATGGATAAAATAAAACCGGCGGCGGGAACATATAATTCCGCAATAAGAGACAATTGCCAAAATTTCTCAAAAAAGACCAATACAGCAGACGCCGCCAACCCTGCAGCGCGGCGGTATCCCAGCGCGCGAATCACCAAAAACACTTGGGCGGCGGCGAGCGCGCCAAAAAAAGCGGAAACCATATTGACGCGATAAGCAATATCGCCAACCGGTATCTTCGTAAAAAGATGGCTGATGATGATATAAGTCATATACCCTGTGGTATGTGTCATTCCCAGCGTGTAAGACAATGTTTGAAATTCCGCCGAGTCGTACCAAAGCAAAGACGGCGCCAGGGTGCGAACATACAGGCTGAAAGCAAAAACCCATATCACAAAAGCAAATATCATGTCGGACTTGGATAAAGGAAATCCGGAATCTTTTTCTTGAAACATTACCTCTCCATGCAAATCAAAAAGTCTGCACATTGTACTAAAAAATGGGCTGCTTTTCCGCAGCCCATTTTCGATTTCACAAGTTACAGATGGCGCTTTTATACATCCACCGCCAGGCAAGTAAGCGTCTGTTCCACGCCGGGAATGGGCTGAATCTGCGAGGCGGTAATTGCGCCCAAACGCGCAATATCGGAAGTCTCAACAACCGCAACCGCATCATAGGGACCAAACGTCATGTGAGCTTCAACCACACCTTCCAGCTTGCGAAGCTCATGCACAACATCTTTCACCTCGCCAGCGCGGATTTTAATCATAATATAGGCTTTCATAGTTTCTCCTTTTCTTTATTTGGGCTTGCGCAAATGTATGATTTTTCGGTTATTGTCCCCGGCGGCAAACCGCAAGTTTTCGGGGGGGGCGCAAGTTCTGTTAATCTTTACGGCGCAAAAATACAAGCCAGTAGATGGCAGCAACGAACACCACGCCGCCGATGATATTTCCAATGGTAACAGGAATCAAGTTATTGAGAAAGAAGTTTTCCCAAGTGAGAAACTCCAAACCGGGCGTCTTTTGACCGACTTTTGCAATAAATTCAGGGTCAAACTGTTTGATAAACAACGCGTATGGGATGAAATACATATTTGCAATGCTGTGCTCAAAACCGGCGGCAACAAAAGCGGTGATGGGAAAAATAATGCTGGCGATTTTATCAATCGTTGTGCGCGCGCTATACGTCATCCACACCGCAAGGCAAACCAGCGCATTGCACAAAATTCCCAGTGCAATGGCTTGCACAAAACCCAGCTGACATTTGGCTATGGCAATTTTTAATGCGGTAATGCCCACAGCGTCAGAGCCAAAGGTGTGCTGGCGGGAAACAAAGACAAGCGCCGCTGTTGCGACCGAAGCCAAAAAATTGCCCGCATACACAATAACCCAATTCCGCAAAAGCGCCGTTCCGGTAATTTTCCGGCTT
>DAOTZP010000301.1:0-25063 GCA_034434265.1 Anaerolineales bacterium
ACAAAGACCGAAGACTATGTGAAGATTTTGCAGCGCATCGGCAAACATACGGGCGGAATTAATACATCCAATACGGTGGCGGCTGGCGTTGAAGGACGCGGGGATGTATTCAAGTTTATGATGAGCGGCAAAGCCACCATGGACAAAACCGCCGAGATGCTTGCCATTATGAAAGATATTTTGCTCAACGCAAATTTTGACAACCGCGAACGCTTTAAGCAGATTGTATTGGAAGCCAAATCCGGATTGGAATCGGGCATCGTCCCCGGCGGACATGCGTTTGCCCACCGCCGCTTGCACGCGCAGTTTACGCAAACCGGCTGGTTCAGTGAACAGATTGGCGGCGTAGAAGCGTTGTTCTTTTTGCGAAAACTTGCGGATGAGATTGAATCCAATTGGGCGGCTGTGCTTGCCCGTCTGGAATCCCTCCGCGAGATGCTTGTCAATCGCAACGGAATGATTGTGAACGTGACGCTGGACGCCGAAAACTGGAAAAAGTTCGCCCCGCAGTTGAATGACTTTTTACAAGCCCTGCCCGCGCAGCCCGCGTCGCATCCCGCTTGGGAAATTTCCTTCACGCGGGAAAAGGAGGGCTTGGCTGTTCCTTCGCAAGTCAATTATGTCGGCAAGGCAATGAACCTGTTCAACGCGGGTTTTCAGATGGACGGCGCGACGGAAGTGGTGATGAACTTTTTGCGGCTTTCATATTTGTGGGAAAAAATCCGCGCACAAGGCGGCGCGTATGGCGCGTTTTGCACGTTCAACGATAAAACCGGCGTGTTCGCCTATCTTTCCTACCGCGACCCCAACCTTGCGGCGACATTGGAGCATTACGACAACGCCGCAAAGTTTTTGAAAAATCTCGATGCGAACAAACTCGACGAGCAGGAATTGACCAAAAACATCATCGGCGTCATCGGCGAAATGGATGCGTATCAACTTCCCGACGCGAAGGGCTATACTTCGATGATGCGTTATCTGACAGGCGAAAGCGACGCGCTGCTGCAAAAACGCCGCGAGGAAGTTCTTTCGGCAAACGGGGAGGATTTCATCGCCTTT
Source organism: Anaerolineales bacterium (assembly GCA_034434265.1). Taxonomy (GTDB): domain Bacteria; phylum Chloroflexota; class Anaerolineae; order Anaerolineales; family Villigracilaceae; genus Villigracilis. The sequence continues at coordinate 1,060 of DAOTZP010000301.1, forward strand.
GGGGAAGCGCTGGAACGCGCCGCGCAAGATTCCGCCGTGGCGGTGATTGGCTCGCAAGCCGCAATCGAAAAAGCGGATGTTGGATTAAAGGTTAAAAAGGTTTTGTGATGCCGCAAGTTACAGGCGACGAGTTTAAGGTTGCAGGTTGAAAGTTGCAGGCTGGCTTTTAACCTGCAAATAAAAAAATGGCAGAGTTAATTTCAATTTCTGAAGAGCAATTGGTTAACGAACTTTGGGCGCGTGATGTGAGGTTTTTAATGGCAAAACAGATAAACGCGCAGCCTTTGCTTGCCCCAGAAACGCTCATCTCATTGCTTGCGCAAAGCGCAAATGCTCGAGTGCGCCTATCCTTAATTCCTTTATTTCTGCGTCATCCTGAATTTTCCGCCGAAGCGGAAAAAGCGGACAAGTCCCTGCCTTCATCGGCGAGTCAAAATGTTCTGCGTTTTTACTATACAGCCGCCGTTTTTCTTCAAATGAAATATCAGAAAAGATTACGCAAGATATTCGGCGCGCAAAATCAATTACTTGATTTGTTTTCCAGCAAGTTAGGCGTGCTGCCGGTAAAAAATCCCGACCAAAACCTTTTACAACTGGCAAAACGTCATCAAATTTTGAGCAGCCATGCCATTAATTGGCTGGGCACATACGAACACGCGGCAGAGCGCCTGATTAAACACGCCCAATACTCTGTAAAATAAGTTTTTCATTCTCCGTGAGGTGTCACCCTGAGCGCAGCGAAGGGTCTTTGAGACAATCGTAAAGATTTCTCGCTACACCTGCGCTTGCGCGCTGGCGCAAGTGTCGCTCGAAATGACAATCTTAAGGAAAAAACTTTCAAAGACTTTATTTACGATGTAGTAATTTTGCGCTACATAGGAGACTCAATGAACATCACCCTAAAAATCAATGGCACAGAACACGCGCTGGAAGTTTCCGCTTCCACAACATTGCTTGCCGCCCTGCGCGGACTCGGCTTTCACGGCGTCAAGTTCGGCGACGAGGGCGGGCTGAGCGGCGCAGACACCGTGCTGCTGGACGGCAAACCCGTCAATGCAGGCTCCATGCTTGCGGCGCAGGCGGAAGGTCATCTCATTGCAACCATTGAAGCGCTGGGCGAACATCCCGAACAGGGGTGGAATAAGACGGACGGGTTACATCCATTGCAAAAGGCTTTCATTGAAAACGGCGCAATTCAATGCGGTTACTGCACGCCCGCGCAAATTCTCGCGGCAAAAAGCCTGCTGGATAAAAACCCAAACCCGACCGAAGGCGAAGTCCGCGAGGCAATTGCGGGAGTCTTATGCCGCTGCACGGGGTATCTCAAACCGGTTCAGGCAGTCTTGCGCGCGGCGGCGGTGATGAGAGGGGAAAGCTGGAGTCAGTTATCAGTATCCGACAATCAGTATCCAGCATCCAGCGAGCAGTTGCCGGATGACGGCGCGGGCGTGATGACGCAAGTCAAACCGAAAGTGATTGTTGTTCCTGAAACGGAAAAATATCAAACCGTTGGCAAGCCCGAAATTAAAGTGGACGCGGTGAAACTGGCGCAGGGCAAACCAGCCTTTACGGCGGATTTTGAAAAACGCGGGCTGCTGCACGCAAAAGTTTTACGCTCGCCCCATGCCCATGCGCGGATTAAGAACATCTACACGGAAAAAGCCAAAGCGTTGAAAGGAGTCGCGGCGGTGCTGACATGGGAAGATTTGCCCCGCGTGGTGTATTCCACCGCCGGGCAAAGCGACCCCATTCCCGGTCCGTTGGATACCTTTTCGCTGGATAACAAGGTGAGGTTTGTCGGCGACCGCGTGGCGTTTGTGGCGGCGGAAACGCCCGAAATCGCGGAAAAAGCTCTCTCGCTGATTGAAGTAGAGTACGAGGTTTTGCCCGCGATTCTCAATTCCAGCGAGGCGATGGACAGCCCGATAAAAATTCATGACGAGCCGGAATATGTCAACTTTGCGGATTCCAATCCCGATAAAAACCTTGCGGCGCACATCCGCATTGATATTGGCGATGTGGAAAAAGGATTCCGTGAAGCGGATGTGGTGTTCGAGGCGTTTTACGAAGTTCCCAAAGTGCAACAGGCGCACATCGAGCCGCACGTCTGCGTGACGTATTGGGATGAAGATGACCGTCTGGTGATTCGCACGTCCACGCAGGTTCCGTTTCACGTCAGGAGAATGCTCGCGCCGGTGTTGGGTCTGCCCGTCAAGCGAATCCGCGTCGTCAAGCCGCGCATTGGCGGCGGCTTCGGCGGCAAGCAGGAAGTCTTGATGGAAGACGTCGCCGCGCATTTAACCATCGCCACCAAACGTCCGGTGATGTATGAATACACCCGCGAGGAGGAATTTATCGCGGCGCGCTCGCGTCACCCCATGCGAATCCGCATGAAGACGGGCGTGAAGCGCGACGGGACGATTACCGCCAACGAGATGTACGCGCTTTCAGATACGGGCGCGTATGGCTGCCACGCGCTGACGGTGACGGGCAACACGGGTCACAAGGCAATGGCGCTGTATGTCGGGGACGGCGAATACCGCAAGTCGCCGAACATCCGCTTTTACGCGGACGTGGTTTACACCAACACGCCGCCCGCCGGAGCCTTTCGCGGGTATGGCGTGCCGCAAGGATATTGGCCCGTGGATAGACATCTTGAAAAAATTGCGCGCGCCATGGGATTCGACCCGATTGAGTTTCGATTGAAAAACGCCATCCGCCCGGGCGAATATCATCCCTTTTCAACAGCGTGGAATGAAGGACGCGAGCCGCGCCCGGAGATTATTCACACCGTTGGGCTGGAACAATGCGTGGCGCAAGGCAAAGCCATCATCGGGTGGGACCAAAAGTTTGGGAATGAGGAATGGCGCGCTGGACGACAGACCGCAAACCACGGACCGTCCGTCGTCCAGCGTCCACGGTCTGCCCGTAAGGGCATTGGCGTCGCGCTCGTCATGCAAGGCACAGCCATCCCCTATCTCGACATGGGCGGCGCGTCCATCAAAATGAACGATGACGGCTCGTTTAATTTGCTGGTTGGCGCAACCGATTTGGGAACAGGGTCGGATACCGTGCTGGCGCAAATGGTCGCGGAAGCGCTGGGCGTGCCTGTTGAAGATGTGATTTGTTACTCATCAGATACCGACTTCACGCCGTTTGATAAAGGCGCGTATGCCTCCTCCACAACGTATATTTCCGGCACGGCGGCAGTCAACGCGGCAAAAATTTGCGCGGAGCGCATTAAAATCCGCGCCGCGACGATGCTCAACCGGAGTTTGGAAGAACCGATGTATAAAGCCGAAGAAATTCAACTTGCAAACCGCATGGCAACCGCGCCGGACGGGAAGTCCGTTTCGCTTGCCGAAATTGCCTTGGACTCTTTGCACAAAAACAATCAAGAACAAATCATGGGAGTCGCTTCTTATGTTTCGCCTGTTTCGCCGCCGCCATTTGCGGCGCAGTTTGCCGAAGTGACGGTGGACACGGAAACCGGCGCGGTGACGGTGGATAAACTTGTCATGGCGGTTGATTCGGGCGTTATTATCAACCCCGTCACGGCTTCCGGTCAAATTGAAGGCGGCATGACACAAGCGCTTGGCTACGCGGTCTGTGAAGAGATGCGCTACGATGAAAAAGGCAGCGCCATCGAGCGCGACTTTGACCGCTATCACATTTTCCGCGCCCATGAAATGCCCGAACTGGAGAGCATTTTTGTCGAGACGTTTGAGCCGAGTCACCCGTTTGGGGTGAAGGCGGTGGCGGAGATTCCGATGGACGGAGTCGCCCCCGCGGTGGGCAATGCCATTTTGGATGCCATTGGCGCAAACGTGGATGAAATTCCCATCACACCGGAAAGGGTGTGGCGGGCAATGAAACAAAAATAACAAAACGGTCATACAACAATCAAAAAAATTTGGGATGCAGTTCCTCCAAAAATGGAAGAGAACGCATCCCAAATTAAATTTGAAGGCAAACGCATTATTAACTGATGTTACGCATCCTTGTCATTTCAACGAGCCACGAAGCGGCAAAAAGAAATCCCCAAAAAACTCTCATGCAAATAGACCTGCAAAGTTGGTAAAATGATAAAGAGAGCCTTTACCTTGCTTGCATTTTTTAAGCGGAGATGTTTTTGAAAGCATCACGTCTTTTTTCTTACTGGATACTGGTTTTTTTATTGGCAATGGCGGCGTCCGCATGTTCCCGGCAGCCGAACCCCATTATTGACAATGAAATTTCCAGCATTCGCGTTGTCATGGATGACAACTATCCGCCATACGCATTCAAAAATGAAAAGGGAGAAATGCAGGGAATCGCGGTGGACCAATGGCGGTTGTGGGAGGAGCGCACAAACGTAAAAGTGGAAATTACCGGCATGGCATGGGAAGAAGCGGTCAGCCGCATGAAACAAGGGGAGTTTGACGTCATTGACACCATCTTTTACACGGAAGAACGCGCGCAAATTTACGCATTCACGCCGCCTTATGCGGATATTAATGTTCGCATATTTTTCCCTTCCGGCGTTTCCGGCATTGGAAATATATCCAGCCTGCAAGGATTTCGCGTGGCAGTTAAAACGGGCGACGCCAACGCCGAATATCTAATGCAAAACGGCGTTCACGACCTGAGGTATTACGAAAGTTACGAAGCCATCATTCAAGCCGCAAAAGAAAAAAAAGAAACCATATTTGTCATTGACCAGCCACCCGCGCTTTATTTTCTTCACAAATACGGGCTGCAAGACCAGTTTTATTATTCCGAACCTTTATATGGCGGGCAGTTTCACCGCGCGGTAAAAAAAGAGAACACCCAATTGCTCGCGCTTGTCAATGAGGGGTTTGCATCCATCACCGCTTCGGAATATAGAAAAATTGACGAACGCTGGTTTGGGGCAAATCAATATACATCCCTCGCATGGATGCTGCCATACGCGGGCGTGCTTGCCGCTTCGGTAACTCTCGTGGTTGCCGCGCTTGCGCTTTTCAATCGAATATTGCAAACGCGCGTTCACATCCGCACCCGCGAGCTGGAACACGCGCTGGCGGATTTGAAAGCATCCGAAAACCGCTTCCGCGAGTTATTGGAGTTTCTGCCCATTCCCATCGGCATTGCGGACGACAAAGGGAACGTGCTTAATTACAACCGCAAGTTTATTGAATTATACGGCTACACACCGCAGGACACCCCGACCATTGAAGCGTGGAAGGAACTCGCCTACCCCGACCCGGAATACAGGCGGCAGGTTTTTGAACAGTGGGATAAAGATGTGCGGCGCGCGGCGCAATCAAAAGCCCCCACTACGCCGCGGCAATACAAAATCATCGGCAAGAACGGCGCGCCGCATGACGTGGAAATTACCATGAACATCGTGGACAATTTGTATCTGACCGCGTTCACCGAAATCACCGAACAAAAACGCACAGAAGCAGCCTTGCGCGAACAGAAAAACTTCCTCTTTGATTTGATTGAGCATAACGAAGCGATTGTCATCGTCAAAGACGCGCAGGGCAGGTTTGAACTGGTCAATCATAAATATGAAACCGTAACCGGTCTAAAACGCGAACAAGTCATCGGGCGGACGGCAAAAGAAGTTTATGCCGACCCGTTTGGCAGTTACATTCACGCGCTTGATATGGAAACCATCCAAAGCGGAGAATCCGCGCACTCGGAAGACGAAATTGACGCGCCGTCGAACACCGGCAAACGCTACTTCCTTGCGGTTCGCTTCCCGCTGCGCGACGAAAGCGGAAACATAAAAGGAATGTGCTGCATTTCCAGCGAAATCACAGAAAGAAAACAAGCCGAACAGTTATTGCGCGAAACCGAAACCAAATATCGGGCTTTAATTGAACACGCGCCGGAAGTCATTTATTTGGACAAAGCAAGCGATGAAGGCGATAATCTTTTCATCAGCCCGCAAGTGGAGACCCTGCTGGGATACCCACAGAAAAAATTTATCGAAGACCCCTTGTTTTGGCATCAAATTATCCACCCGGAGGATTATACCCGCGCGGTTAACAGCATAAACAACACCATCCAATACGGGCAGGCGACGGAGGAATACCGCATCATAAAAATGGACGGCAGCGCGGTTTGGGTGCGTGATACATCCGTATGTATTTATGACGAAAATAAAAAGCCGGTTTTTATTCAGGGCTTTCTTCAAGACATAACGGAACGAAAAATCGTAGAAGAAAAATTGATGGAAAGCGAAAAACGCTACCGCGCGTTTTTTGAAAACGCGCCTGTCGCGCTGCTGGAAGAGGATTACTCCCAAGTCAAAAAACACATTGAAGACTTAAAACAACAAGGCGTTGTGAACCTGAGGAAATATTTTCAGGCAAACCCAGGCGAACTGAAACGCTGCGCCGGAATGGTGCGCGTTCTGGACGCCAACAACGAAGCGATGCACTGGCGCAAGGCAAAACACAAATCCGAAGTCATTGGCAACTTAAGCAAATTGATTCCGCAAAACGAACTTGGCAGCCTGTTGGAGGAAATCGTCGCGCTGGACGAAAACCGCACCTACTACGAAACCACCGTGTACCGTCACGATACAAACGGCAATCCGCTTCATTTTTACATCAAGGGAATTGTTGCGCCAAATTACGAATCAACGTGGGAGAGGGTCATCGTCACGGTGATTGATTTAACAAAACTGAAACAAACCGAGGAAGCGCTGGCGCAGCAAATTGAAAGACTGCGCGCGCTGCGAAATATTGACCAGGTCATCATCAGCAGTTTTGACCTTGAAAGCAACCTGAACGTGCTGATAGGGGAAATCATCTCGCAACTTAAGGTGGACGCAGCATCCATTTGCCTGCAAAAAGACGGCGGGATTGTATTCGGCGCAGGCAAAGGCTTCTGGATGGACGCCAAAGATTTTGTGGAAGCGCGCAAACACAGCGGGCTTGCCATGCGCGCCTTGCAGGAAAACAAGAATATTTACATCCGCAATTTACAGGAAGCGGACTACCCTGAAATTTCGGCAAGCGCCGCCGCAAAAGAAAACTTCTTCTCCTATTATGGCGTTCCTTTAAGATTCAAAGATAATCTGCTCGGCATTCTCGAAGTGTATCAGCGCGCCATTTTACCAAAAGACGAAGACTGGACGAGTTTCCTTGAAATTCTGGCTGGGCAGGCAGCCATCGCCATCAACAGCGCCCAGCTGTTTCAAACCATTCAAGCCTCAAACGAGAATCTTAAAAACGCCTACGACGCCACGCTTGAAGGCTGGTCGCGCGCGCTGGATTTGCGCGACAAGGAAACCGAAGGGCTCACGCGCCGCGTCACCGAATTGACCCTGCGGCTGGCGCAGCGGCTCAACCTCCCCGAAGAACAACTCATCCACATCAAACGCGGCGCCATCCTGCACGACATTGGCAAAATGGGAATTCCGGACGCAATTTTGCTCAAGCCCGGCGCGCTCACGGAAGAAGAATGGAAAATCATGCGCAAACATCCGGTGTATGCGTATGAAATGCTTTCGCCCATTCAATACTTGCAGCCCGCCCTCGAAATTCCACTCTGCCATCACGAATGGTGGGATGGCTCCGGCTATCCAAAAGGCTTAAAAGGCGCGGAAATCCCTTTCGCTGCGCGCATCTTCGCCGTGGTGGATGTGTGGGACGCCCTGACATCCAACCGTCCTTACCGTTCCGCATGGACAAAACAAAAAACCATCGAATACCTGCAAGCAGGGCGGGACAGGCAGTTTGACCCCCAAGTTTTGGATTCGTTCCTTGAAATGCTCGCGGACGAATAGCAAGAATTTGATTGGGGGTAAAATACGCCTGATGACACGTGGAGAAATTTATTACCTGCTGCCATATTTGGTATCGCTTGCCATCCCCTGCAATGTGCTCGCCTATACATGGACAAAGCGCCACGCACGCGGCGCGGTTGCCTTTGCATGGTACACGCTCGGTCAAATTTTATGGATGACCGGGTTCATTTTTGAAACCGCCAGCGCGGAACTTTCCGCCAAATTATTCTGGGAAAGTTTCCAATGGGTTTCAAGCGCCTTTGTCGTAGCCCTGCCGGTCTTTGCCGTGCAATATACCGATTACAAAATACCGCGCGCTTTGCAAATTTTTCAAGCGTTGTTTTTCGTTCCCGCCATCTTTGTCATATTGATTTTTTTAGAACCATACACCGGCTGGATTTATACAAACCCGCGGCTGGTTCAAACCAGCATCCTCAGCGAACTGGAATATGATTTCAGCCCCATCATCATCACATACGCCATCGGCGGCTATGTAATTGCCTTAAGCGGGATTGCCATTTTGACGCGCCACGTCATTCACACCCATTCCCTCTACAACCGCCAAATTATCCTCATCATCATCGGGTTTTTGATTCCCGTCTTTGGCAGTTTGCTCGGGCTGCTTAACATTCCCATCCCGCCCCAGCACTATACAACGCCGTTCTCTTTTGCAGCGGGCGATTTAATCATCGCGTGGGGGCTTTTTCGCTATCAAATTTTTGAAATCACGCAAATTGCGCGCGAAAAAATATTCGAGGCAATGGTGGAGCCGGTGGTCATTGTGGATAACAACAACCGGATTGTGGACATCAACCGCTCGATGACCGATTTGCTCGACCAGCCTGCCGAAAAAGTCATCGGCAAAGCCGCAAAGGAAGTATTTCAAAACTTCCCCATCCCAATCAAGCGTCACCTTCAAACCAACTACGCCCGCGCCGAGGCGGTCTTTAACATGAAAGGAAAACAAGTCCATTATGAAATGACGGTGTGGCCCCTGTTTGACGCCAAAAAAAACATGACCGGGCGCATCTTTATTTCCCATGACATCACCGCGTTAAAAGAATTGGAAAGCGAGCTGCGAAAATTAAACGCCGAACTTGAAGACCGCGTGCGCGCCCGCACGCGCGATTTGGCGGAAGCATACGACACCACCCTTGAAGGCTGGGCGCGCGCGCTTGAACTGCGCGATAAAGAAACCATCGGACACACGCGCCGCGTCACCGAACTCACCTTGAAGATTGCATACCGCATGGGCATTCGCAACGACGAGGACTTGGAACAAATTCGCCGCGGCGCCATATTGCATGATATTGGCAAAATGGGCATCTCGGACAAAATTCTGCTAAAACCCGGAAAACTGACGCAGGAAGAACGCGCCATCATGCAGCAGCATCCGCTCATGGCGCGCCAATTGCTTGAACCGATTCCGTTTCTTCAAAAAGCGCTCGATATTCCATACTGTCATCACGAAAAATGGGATGGCACAGGCTACCCGCGCGGATTGAAAGGCGAGGAAATTCCGCTTGCCGCGCGCATCTTCGCCGTGGTGGATGTATGGGACGCCATCAGCTCGGAACGCCCCTACAAAAAAGCATGGACGCGCGAAAAATCCATCTCCTATTTTATTTCCGAATCAGGAAAACACTTCGACCCCAAGGTGGTGAATGTTTTTTTATCCATGCTTGAAAAAGGCGAGATATAATTCAACCCAAATTTTTTCAGGAACAAAATAAAAAATGCCCGACTCAATTTACGTCATAGGACACGTCAACCCTGACACCGACTCGATTGCCTCCGCAATGGGGTACGCCTGGCTGCTGCGCGAAAGGGATGGATTAAAAACCGTCGCAGCGCGCGCGGGCGCGCTCAACCCGCAGACTGCCTGGGTGCTAAAAACGCTCAACCTTGATTCCCCGGTGCTGCTTACCGATGCTTCGCCGCGTTTTGAATCGGTGAGCAAACGGCTCGATACCATCCGCCCCGAAGCGCAACTCGGTCACGCATGGACTCTCGCTTCGCGCACTGGCGGCATTGCCCCCGTAGTCGGCGAAGACGGAAAGCCATATGGAATTATCAACGGCATGAGCTTGTTCAAATATTTCAGCGAAACGCTCGGACCGCGACCGGGAGATACAACCGTCCGCGAGATGATGTCCGCCCAGTGCAAAGACGCGGCGGATACCACCGTCCCCAAATATGCAGCCAACGCCAACATCCGCGATTCCCTTAATCGCATCTTGCGCGATGAGTTCAACGACTATTGGGTGGTGGATGAACACGGCGTGTATGTCGGCATCGCCAACCAGCGCGAAGTAATGAATCCCCCACGCTTGAAAATTATATTGGTGGACCATAACGAACCGCGTCAAGCCATCGCCGCGCTGGAAGAAGCCGAACTGATTGAAATTCTTGACCATCACCGCTTGGGAAATCCATACACGCGCCAGCCCATTCGCTTTACGGTGGATGTCGTCGGCTCAACCTCAACCCTTGTTTCCGAAATGACCGCCGAAGCGGGGCTTTCGATGCCGCCCACCCTCGCGGGATTGCTTCTGGCTGGCTTGGTCTCCGACACGCTGATTCTGACCTCCCCGACGACCACACCCCGCGATAAAGAAGCGGCGGAAAGGCTTGCCCGTTGGGCGTTTGTTGGCGGCAGTCCGCTCAAAGGCGAGACGATTGAATCGTATGGCAAGCAGGTGCTCAGCGCGGGCGCGGGGCTTTCCAACCGCGACCCGAAAGACGTGGTCAGCACGGATATTAAGCCGTTTGAAAGCGGCGGGTATAAATTTGCGGTTGCGCAAGCCGAAGTCACTGATTTGATTCAGTTGGATGACCACCTCGCGCCGCTGCAATCCGCGCTGGATGATTTGCGCGAAAAACGCGGGCTGCACTTTGCCATGCTGCTTGTCACCGACGTGGTGCGCGGAACAAGCCGCCTGCTCAGTTCATCCAATTCGCCCGCCGTGCTGAACGAGCTCCCCTACCCATTGCTGCCCGATGGCACGCGCAACGCGCAAGGAGTTGTCTCGCGCAAAAAGCAGCTTCTTCCCGCCATTCTTGGGATTTTGGAAAAGTAGTTTGCATAAGAACAAAGAGACCGCGCCTGCGGTCTCTTTGTTCTTTACGAAAAAAACTTTACCCCAACACTTCCACATCATGCGCGCCGGATTCGCGCAATCCCGCCCCCGTCATGCGGACGAAGATTGCCTTTTCTTGAAATTCTTCAATGGATGTCGCGCCGCTGTAACTCATGCCCGATTGCAGCCCGCCGACCAATTGATTTAATACTTCGCGCGCGCGTCCGCGATATGGAACCGCAGCCTCCACCCCTTCGGCGACGTACTCTTCAATCTCTTCGCGGGTCAGGTCATTTCCCTCGCGTTTATTGCGCGCGATGTTTGCTTCAAGCGACGCCATGCCGCGTGAGGCTTTGTAACGATGACCTTTGCGCGTCATCACCAAGCCGGGACTTTCATCTGTCCCCGCAAGCAGACTGCCAATCATGGCGGTTTGCGCGCCTGCGGCAATGGCTTTTGCCAAATCGCCGGGCTGACGAATTCCGCCATCGGCAATGATGGGAATATTGGCTTCGCGCGCCGCTTCAGCGCAGGCAATGACCGCGCTCAACTGCGGCACGCCCGAACCGGCAACAATGCGCGTAATACAAATTGACCCGGGACCAACGCCCACCTTCACCGCATCCGCGCCCGCGTCAATTAATCGTTTTGTGCCGTCTGCGGTGGCGACATTCCCGCCGATAATTTGCGCTTCGGGAAAATGCCTGCGGATGTTTTGAATCATTTCGATTTCAAGATGCGAATCGCCGTGGGCAATATCCACCACAATACAATCCGCGCCTGCGGCAAGCACGGCTTCCACGCGGCGCATTTCTTTATCCCGCACGCCCACCGCCGCGCCAACGCGCAGCCTGCCGCGTGAATCTTTGGTGGCTTTGGGGTATTGCGTAATTTTCATAATGTCCTTAAGCGTCACCAAGCCAGCCACACGCCCGTTCTCATCCACCAGCGGAAGTTTTTCAATTCGGTTTTCGTGCAAAACTTTCTCGGCATCTTTTAAGGTGATATTGGGCGCGCCGGTTACCACCTTGCTTTGCATAATTTCAGTGACCGGTTTATTGTTGTCTTCTTCAAACAGCAAATCGCGGGTGGTGACAATTCCCACCAGCTTTTCGCCGCCGTTCAAAATGAGAATGCCGCCGGTATCGGTTTCGTCCACCAGCTTTTTCAAGTCGCCGACGGTATGGGCAACGCTCATCGTAATCGGCTTGTCCACAATAAAGGATTCCGCTTTCTTTACCCGTTCAATTTGGCGCGCATGTTCAGGAATGCTTAAGAAGCGGTGAATAATTCCAATACCGCCCTCGCGCGCCATGGTGATTGCCATTTCGCTCTCGGTCACAACATCCATATTCGCGGAAATAATGGGAATTTGCAGGGGAATCTGGTTGGTCAGCCGCGTTTGGGTGGAAAGTTTGCGGCGCGAATCAACAGTGGAATACTGCGGCACAAGCAGCACGTCGTCATAAGTCAAAGCGGTTTCTTGCAAAATTTTCATAAACGCTCCTGTTCTCCAGATTTGAACCGCCCGAATTATAATGGGAATTGGCGATTGGTCATTAGTGATTGGTCATTGGTCATTGAAAACAGAAGAACACGCAACCCAAAAGTTTTCTTCAATTTTTGATGACTGATTTCCGATACCTGGTCTCTAATCTCCAATCTTGCATGTAAATTGGAGGATGAAATGACTGTAACGGCGGTAATCGGCTCGCAATGGGGCGATGAAGGCAAAGGCAAAGCGGTGGATTATTTGGCAAAAAAAATGGATTATGTGGCGCGCTTCAACGGCGGAAACAACGCGGGGCATACAGTCATCAATGAATTTGGGACGTTCAAAATTCACCTTGTGCCTTCGGGCATTTTCGCGCAAAACACCACGGCATTAATTGGCGGCGGAGTGGTCATTGACCCGCAGGTCATGATGGACGAAATTGACATGCTTGACAAAGCAGGCGTGAAAACAAAAGGACGGCTTTGGATTTCGCCCCGCTCGCACCTGATTATGCCGTATCACAAAATTTTGGATGGGCTGTACGAGGAAGCAAAAGGCGCGGGAGCAACAGGCACAACGCGGCGCGGCATCGGTCCCGTATTTGCGGACAAGGTCAGTTACAACGGCATCCGCTGGACCGACTTTGCCAGCGGCGCGTTTGAATCGCGGTTAAAAGTTCAACTGGCTTTGAAGAATAAAATCATCACCGCGCTGGGCGGCAAAGCGTTGAGCTATGAAAAAATCCGTGCGGAATATCGCGGCTATTATGAAAAAATCAAACCCTATTTGCGCGAATTGTTCCACATTGTGCAGGACGGAATCAAGAATAATAAAAACTTCCTGCTCGAACAGGCAATGGGCTCCTTTTTAGATACCGATTGGGGAACGTACCCGTTTGTAACCGCCTCAACAACCATTCCCTCTGCGGCTTCGGCTGGGCTGGGCATTCCGCCGCGTTATATTACGCAGGTGGTCGGCGTCACCAAAGCATACACCACCCGCGTGGGGGCAGGTCCGCTCCCCACGGAAATTCACGATACAAACAGCGAAGCATATAAAAAATTCGGCGAAGTCGCGGCAACCACAGGGCGCATCCGCCGCGTAGGCTGGCTGGATTTGGAAATCGTGAAAACCTCCGCGCAATTGAGCGGCGTAACCCAACTGTGCCTGACCAAACTGGACGTGCTGAGCGGGCTGGATGAAATTCAAGTATGCGTTGGATACAAACGCAACGGCAGACCGGTGCGCTATGTGGATTTGGACGCATACGAGTTGGGTCAGGTGGAATTAAAGTACAAGACAGTAAAAGGCTGGAAGGAAGACATCAGCAAGGCGCGCAAGTTTAGCGAGCTGCCCGCACGCGCGCAAAACTACGTCCGAATGATTGAAGACGCGGTCGGCGTGCCGGTCAAGTTAATTGGCGTTGGTCCGGAACGGGATGCAATCATCAAAAGATAAGCGGTCGCCGTCTTTATGATAATGCAATTTATTTTGGACGCGTTTTGTCAATATATGTTGTAAAATATGCGGGTTATAGATTGACGCAAAAATGCGCGCCATGATTTGGTTTAGAGGAATTTATGCCCGCAAAAAAAGAGAAACCCTCTAAAACAGCAAGCAAAAAACCGCCGAACAAAGCGGTCTCTAAACGCGCGCGTACAACGCCCGTAAAACCGGCGCAGGGCGGCGGCAAAAAACTCACACCCAAACAACTTCTGGCGCAGCGGGAACACGAGCTGGAAATCATCAACTCCATTCAAATGGGTCTGGCGTCCAATATGGACATGGAGTCCATTTATGAAATGATTGGCGAAAAACTGCGGGATATTTTCGACGCGCAGATTGCAATCATTACCACCATCAATCACGAAACTGAAACGCAAATTTTCAACTATTTTCGGGACGAGGACGAGCGCGTTTATCTCAACGAACTGCCCATGAGCAGGTTCATGAAAAATCTGATTACGGGGAAAAAGTCGCTGCTATTGAATGACAACATTGCGGAACAAATGCAAAAGATGGAAGCCATACTGGTACGCGGGGCGGTCATTCCGAAATCGGCTTTGTTCGTTCCCATGATGTCGGGCGGGGCGGTACAAGGCGTTATTTCGCTGCAAAACAATGAACGCGAACACGCATTTTCCGAAGCGGACAAACGCCTGCTTGAAACCATTGCAAACAGCATGTGCCTTACATTGGAAAACGCGCGCCTGCTGAAAGAAACGCGCCGCCTGTTTGAAGCGGAGCGCGCGCGCGCGGAGGAATTAAGCCTGCTGAATGGGATTCAAAACCAGTTGGTATCCAATTTGGACCATCACGCAGCCATGAAACTAATTGGAAACAAAATCAGCGAAGTGTTCCATGCCAATACGGCATACATTGCGCTGTACCGGGAAGATGAGGGCATTATTTATTTTCCCTATTATGTGGAAAATGGAGTGGAACACCGAGACGAGCGCGACCCATTCGGAGAGGGTTTGACCTCGCGCATCATTCAAACGCGCGCGCCCCTGCTGCTGGGAAGTATGCAGGAACAACGGGAACACGGCGCTTTAACCGTCATCACGCCCGGAAAAGAGTATGAGCTAAACGAATCATACATGGGCGTTCCGATTTTTAGCGGCGAAAAGGTGATAGGCGTGGCAAGCGTGCAAAGCTACCAAAAAAACGCATACACCGAAAACGACCTGCGCCGGTTGATAACGCTTTCCACCTCCATCAGCATTGCATTGGAGAATTCAAGGATTTTCAATGAAATGCAAAGGCTGCTTAAATCTGAAAAACAGCGCGCCGCCGAGCTTGCCACTATTAACAAAATTCAGGAAAAACTCGCCGCCAAAATGGAATTTCAGGAAATGATTGACCTGGTTGGCGATACCATCAGCGAAATTTTTCGCGCGCAGGATTTAAGCATCCGCCTGATTGACCACGAAACAAACACGGTCTCGTTCCCATATCTGCTTGACCAATCCGTCCGCCTGCATGTGGAGCCGATTCCGCTGGGCGTGGGCTTCACAGGCGCAATTGTCCGCACACAGCAGCCGTTGGTCATCAACAAAGATTTGGAGAAACACCTCGCCGCGTTTGGAAGTTTTACCATCGGCGGTTCCACCCCAAGCCGCTCGTTTCTCGGCGTGCCAATCATCACCGGCGATAAAGTGACGGGCGTGATTGCCATTGAAAGCAAGCAGGAAAACGCGTTTTCCCTTTCAGACTTAAATCTGCTCACGACGATTGCCAACAGCATCGGCGTAGCTTTGGAAAACGCGCGGTTATTAAGCGAAACGCAGCGCCTGTTCAAAGCCGAACAGCAGCGCGCGTCTGAACTTTCCATTTTGAATGAAATATTAACCGGGCTGAATCAAAAGCAGGATATTCAAGCCATTTACGACACAGTGGGCGACCGGGTGCAAAAACTCTTTGACGCGCAAACCGTCGTATTGATGATTTACGAAAAAAACGAACAGATGACGTATTACCCGTATATCATTGAAAACGGCGCGCGCCTTTTTCAACAACCGCTGCCATTTGACCCAGACACAAGCGGCGGGGGATTTAGCGGGCATGTTTTAAGAACGCGCCAGCCGCTGGTCATCAACACCAATTTTGAAGAGGCAAGCAGACAATTTCAGTCGCAGAACCTTGGCGAGAATGCCGAGGAAGATGTAACGGTTAAATCCGGCATTTGGGCGCCTTTGCTCGTCGGCAGCGAAGTGATTGGGGTTATTTCATTGCAAAACCTTGAGCATGAAAACGCCTTCACGGAGTCCGATTCCCGTTTATTGCAAATGCTGGCAAATTCCATGGCGATTACGCTGCAAAACGCCCGCTTGATGGATGAAACCAAACGATTATTCCAGGCGGAAAGAATCGCGCACGAACAAGCCGAGCTGCTGCGTTCCACAGCGCAAGCGTTGAGCGCGTCTTTAAGCCTTTCAGAAGTGTATGACTTGGTTCTGGTGGAAGCGGAAAAAATCATCCCATACGATACTGCCGGAATATTCCAAGTGCAGGATTCGCAATGCGAATTAAGAACAGGCAGAGGCTTTGAAAATCTGAAAGAGCTCATTGGCGTCACGTTCACCGCCAGCGAGCAAGGCGATGAAATCAGCTACACGATTAAGAAAACCCTCAAGCCGCTTATTCTCGCGGATGCGCCCGCCAAATACCCAAATTTCAGCATGGGCGCGCACAAAAAAGCCAACATACGCGCGTTTATGGCTGTGCCAATCGTCTTCAACAATCAAATGATTGGCATGATTACATTCGGCAAACAGCAGCCCAATTTCTACAATGAGACGCACGAAAAAGCCGCGCTGGCATTTGCCGCCCAGGCAGCCACAGCCTTAAACAATGCCCGCTTGTTCGATGAAACAAACCGCCGCGCGCGCGAAAGCACCGTACTCAACGAAGTAGGACGCGATATTTCCGCAACGCTGGATACCACAGTGGTTATGGATAAAATTGCCGACCATGCCCGCGAGCTGCTCTCGGCATCCGCAAGCGCCATCTTTCTGCCAAAAGCCGGGGGCGCGTACTTCCATGCCATTGCAGCAAAAGGCAAAGACGCCGAAAAAATCATGCAAATTGAAGTGAAATCCGGGCAGGGCATCATCGGCTCGCTGGCAAGCGAAGGCAAGGCGGAGTTTATCAACGATACCAAAAAAGACCCGCGCACAGTGCAAATTCCCGGCACCGAGCAAGCCGAAAAAGAACGCATCATGGCGGCGCCGCTGCTCACTGAAAACATTGTCAGCGGCATGATTGTTGTGTGGCGCGAAGGCGGAGAGCCGTTTAATAAATCAGACCTTGCATTCTTAAAGGAATTATCCGTGCAGGCTGCGCTTGCCATCCAAAACGCGCGCATGTTCGATGCCATTGACCAGCACGCAGCCGAGCTTGCCGCCATTAACAAAGTCAGCCAAGCCATTGCAAAATCGCTTGATATTAAGACGCTCACCCGCAATGTCGGCGACACCATGCGCGAAATTTTCAACACGGAAATCGTGAACATCGTGCTGTACGATTCAAAAACAAATCTTGTTTCTTTGGTGTACAGCTACCTTGAACAGTATTATGAAGACGAACCGCCATGGGATTTAAGCGAAGGCGGATTGACAACAAAAATTATTACAAGCGGCGCGCCCCTTTTACTTGGCAGTTCCGCTGAAATTGAAGAAAACGGGGCTGCCTCATATTTGATTGCCGGAGCGACAGCCAAAGACCCGAAATCTTATTTGGGCGTGCCAATTATCATTGGTTCCAAAACGCTCGGCGTTTTGGATGTGCAAAGCATGGAGCCAAACGCCTTCAACGAAGATGACCTGCGCCTGCTGCAAATCATCGCTTCAAACATGAGCGTCGCCATCGAAAACGCGCGCCTGTTCGATGAGACGCAGCGGCTGCTGAAAGAAACAGAGCAGCGCGCGGCTGAATTGCAAATCGTCAACAGCGTTGGACAGGCGCTAAACAAAGAGCTGGATGTTCACGCGCTGGTGCAGCTCGCAGGCGATAAACTGCGCGAAATTGCGCCTGAGGAAAACATTGGCATTGGATTATATGATGCCGACAGCGGCGAAATTAACGCCATGTACATCTACAAAGACAAACAGAAAATTCCCGGCGTCACAAAATATCGCATGAGCAAACTCACCGCGCAGGCAGCCTTTCAAGGCAGGTCGCTTGTCATCAACAAAAACTCTCCGCAGCGCTGGGCAAAATTTGGCTCAGAACTGACCATAGGGTCAAACATTCCAAAATCGGCTGTGATGGTTCCGCTGACAGCAGGCAGAATTTTAATTGGCGGCATTACATTGCAAAACTTCAAGCGCGAAAACGCATATCCCCCGTCTTTTGTGCGGCTGATTGAAACCATCGGCGCAAATATAGCCACCGCCATTCAAAACGGGCGACTGTTCAACGAAACGCGCCGCCTGCTGCAAGAAACAGAGCAGCGCGCAGCAGAGTTGGAGGCGGTTCGCCGCGCCAGCCTAAGCCAGACTTCCAGCCTTAATTTTGAAGAAGTGTTGGACTCAATTGTAAAGGATACATTCAACTTGTATCATGGCGCGGCTGCGGTGCATGTGTTCACCTACAAAGCCGACGAGGATATTTTAGAATTTGGGTCAGCGTACGACCAACAAGGCAAACGTCAAAATCCCTTCGAAGCGCCGCGTCGTGAAGGGCTGACCTATACGGTTGCGCACAGCAAAAAGCCCGTCATCATCGAAAACATGGGCGCGCATCCTTTTTATCAAGGCAAAATCACAGACGGCGCAATTGTTGGAATGCCGCTCAAAATTGGCAGCCGCGTTGTGGGCGTGATGAATCTTTCATTCTTCGAGGCGCGCAAATTCAAAGCGGAAGACTTGCGCGTGCTGCAATTGCTGGCGGACCAGGCGGCTGTGGCAATTGAAAACGCGCGCTTATTCAAAGAAACGCAGCAGCGCGCCAACGACCTTGCCACCATAAACACCATCAGCGCCGCGCTGGCAGTGGAATTGGACGTGAACACGCTCATCAATCTGGTTGGCGAGCAAATTCGCGCCGCGTTTCACGCCGAGCTGACTTATGTTGCCCTGCTCGACGCGGAAACCAACATCATCCACTTCCCATATTGCTATGGCGAAACGCTGCAACCGCGCCCCTACGGACAAGGCTTGACCAGCAAAATCATTGAGAAAGGCGAGCCGGTGTTACTCAACCAAAATGTCGCCAAACACCGCGCGGAAATGGGCGTTTCAAGCGCCTACATCAAGGCGCTTTCTTATCTTGCCGTGCCAATCTTTATCAACAATAAAGCCATCGGCGTGATTTGCGTGCAAAGCACAACCAAAGAGGGCGCGTTCAAAGAAGACGACAAAAAACTGCTAAGCACCATCGCTTCAAACGTCAGCGTGGCGCTGCGAAACGCGCAAATCTTCCGCGAAATTCAAGAAGCGCGCGCCGCCGCAGAATCCGCCAACCAAGCCAAAAGCGCGTTCCTTGCCACCATGAGTCATGAAATCCGCACGCCCATGAACGCAGTCATCGGCATGAGTGGACTGCTGCTGGATACGCCGCTCAACGCCGAGCAGCGCGAATACGCGGAAACCATCCGCAGTTCGGGCGATACGCTGCTCGCCATTATCAACGACATCCTCGACTTTAGCAAAATAGAAGCGGGGCGGATGGATATTGAAACCCGCCCGTTTGACCTGCGGGAGTGCGTGGAAACCGCGCTCGATTTGGTCAGCGCCCGCGCGCATGAGAAAAATCTGGAAATTGCCTATATTTTTGAAGACGGCGTGCCGCGCTACATCAAAAGCGACGTGGTGCGATTGCGCCAAATTTTGCTTAACCTATTAAGCAACGCCGTAAAATTCACCGAACAAGGCGAAGTGGTTGTGCAAGTCTCCGCACAGCCAATGGAAAACGGAAGCAAATTTAATTTGCTGTTCTCCATCCGCGATACGGGAATTGGCTTGACGCCTGAGGGCATGAGCCGCATCTTCCAATCCTTCACGCAGGCGGATTCTTCCACCACACGCAAATACGGCGGAACGGGACTTGGCTTGGCAATCAGCAAACGTTTGGCGGAGTTGATGGGCGGCGAAATGTGGGCGGAAAGCCCGGGCCCGGGCAAAGGCTCGACGTTTAAGTTCAATATCATCGCGCCCAAAGCGGATGCGCCCAGCTCGCCGCGCATGGAAAAAATCCGCGCGCAAGTGAATTTGAAGGGAAAGCAAATCCTCATTGTGGATGACAATGCAACCAACCGGCAAATCCTCATCGCGCAATCCGCCAAGTGGGAAATGACCGCCCGCGCGACCGCTTCGCCGTATCAAGCCATTGAATGGATAAAGAGCCGCGAAACATTTGACGTCATCATTCTTGATATGCACATGCCGGAAATGGATGGCGCGCAACTTGCAAGGCAAATCCGCCAAATTGCGGCGGAAATTCCGCTGGTGTTGTTTAGCTCGGTGGGGCAGCGCGAAGCAGCCGAAAACAATCATTTATTCAACGCCTACCTCACCAAGCCGCTGAAACAATCGCAACTATATGACCTGTTTGTTGATTTATTTGCAAGCGGAGAAAAACAACAAAAACCCGATTCGAAAGAACAAATCAAACTTGACCCGGAAATGGGAATGCGCCATCCCTTAAGAATTTTGCTTGCGGAGGATAATACTGTCAATCAAAAACTGGCGCTGAAACTGCTCGCGCAAATGGGCTACCAAGCGGAACTTGCAGTAAACGGCATTGAGGCAGTTAAGGCAGTAAGCGGCAGCGCATTCGATGTCGTCTTGATGGATGTGCAAATGCCCGAAATGGACGGGCTGGAAGCGACGCGGCGCATTGTTGCGGAAATGAAAGAAAGACGACCTCGCATTATTGGTCTGACCGCCAACGCCATGCAAGGCGACCGCGAAATGTGTCTGGCTGCCGGCATGGATGATTATCTTGCCAAACCGATTCGCATTAATGAGTTGGTAAACGCGCTCTTAAAATCAAGCAAAAAAAGCATCAGTTGAGGTGTGGATGAAAAAGAAACCGTCTGCCAACTTAAATACAGTTCCCAAAACGAAAAAAGCAAACGCGCCAAAAGACGCCGCTTTGATTGCCTTAAAACAGGAAATGAAACAGCGCAAAGCGGAGATTGCGATTCTCAACAGACTGGGCGAAGCCATTTCAAAATCGCCGGATGCGCGCGCCGTCATTCGCATTGCAGGCGATGCAGTACGGAACGTTTTCAAAGCCAATACAGCGGGCATTTACCTGTTTGACAAAGCCGCGAACATGATACATCCCATGTACGAGTACGACAAAGCGAAAGGCGGCTGTGTGGAGCATCCTGAACCTTTCCCGCCGGGAACAGGGTTAATCGCAAAAATCATCCGCACACAGCAGCCGCTTCTGCTCGGCACAGTGGAAGCGCAGCAAAAAAACGGCGCGCATTTTTCACCAGAGCAGTTAAAGCAAAGCGCGGGCAGGCAAATGCAATCCTGGTTGGGCGCGCCAATCATTGTGAATAATCAAACACTCGGCGTGGTGCATGTTGCCGCGCGCCAAAAAAACGCGTACAAAAACGAACACCGAAAACTTTTGCAAACGATTGCGGCGCATCTCGGCGTTGTTATGGAAAACGCGCGCCTGTCCGCCGAAACCCAACGCCTGCTGAAAGAAACGGAACGCCGCAACGCGGAACTGGCGGTGATTAATGCGGTGCAAAATTCGCTTGCCAACAATATGGATATTCAATCCATTTATCACGCGCTGGGCGAACAGTTGCGCGCCATATTCAACGTGCAAACCGTAGCCATTTACACCGTGGATTTGCAAGCCGAAATCATGCACTATGAATACGCGTTTGAGTTAAATCAAATTTGGCAGCCAAAACCGCGCCCCATGAACGGGCTGCACAAACACATCGTCCGCCATATTGTGGAAACCAAAAAGCCGTTTGTCATCAACAAAAACTTTTCAAAATTCTCGGCGCAATTCGCCGACTATCAGGGAGCGCGGGGCGGTATGCCCAAATCGGTCATCGCCGTTCCAGTCATCATCCGCGAAACATCCATCACCGGGCTTTCGCTGCAAAGCCTTGAAGAAGAAAATTTCTTTAACGAAACAAACATCCGATTGCTGGAAACGCTCGCCAACGCCATGAGCGTGGCATTGGAAAACGCCCGCCTGTTCGATGAAAGCCAGCGCCTGCTGCAAGAAACCAAAAAACGCGCCGCCGAGCTGGAAACTGTCAACACGGTCAGTTCCGCGCTGGTGGTGGAATTGGAAAGCAACGCGCTGATTCATCTCGTCGGCGAACAAATTCGCGGCGTCTTCAAACCGGATATTGCCTATGTGGCGATTTTGGATGAAAAAGAAAACATCATCAACTTCCCGTATATTTACGGCGATATCATGCAGCCCATCAAACTTGGCGAAGGGCTTGCAAGCGTTGTCATTCAAAGCGGACAGCCGTTGCTCATCAACCACGACCTTGAAAAACGCCGCAGCGAACTCGGAAAAAATCTGATTGGCGTGCAAGCCCGCTCATATTTGGGCGTGCCGATTTTTGCAGGAAACAAGACAATCGGCGTTTTAAGTGTGCAAAGCACCACGCAGGAAAACATCTTCACCGAAGATGACAAACGCCTGCTAAACACCATTGCCTCCAATGTAGGCGTTGCCATGCACAACGCGCGGCTTTTCAAAGCGCTGCAAATTGCCCAGCAGGAAGCCGAAAGCGCCAATCAGGCAAAAAGCGCGTTCCTCGCCACCATGAGTCATGAAATTCGCACCCCAATGAACGCCGTCATCGGCATGAGCGGATTGCTTCTCGACACGCCGCTCAACCATGAACAAAAAGATTACGCGGAGACCATCCGCAATTCGGGCGACGCGCTGCTGGCTATCATCAACGACATTTTGGACTTTTCCAAAATCGAAGCGGGACGCATGGATATTGAATCCGCGCCGTTTGATTTGCGGGAATGCGTTGAATCCGCCATTGACCTGGTTGCAGCCCGCGCCACGGAAAAAGGGCTGGATGTTTCCTACATTCTCGAAAGCAATCTGCCCGCAGTCATTTCAAGCGATATAACGCGCCTGCGGCAAATCCTGCTTAACTTGTTGAGCAATGCCGTAAAATTCACCGAAAAAGGCGAAGTGGTATTAAGAATTTCGGGGGAAACGAAGGATGATATTGCCGCATTGAAATTCAGCGTGCAGGATACGGGCATCGGCTTATCGCAAGACGCATTCAGCCGCTTGTTTCAATCCTTCACGCAGGCGGATTCTTCCACCACGCGCAAATACGGCGGAACAGGTCTCGGCTTGGTCATTAGCAAACGGCTCGCCGAGCTGATGGGCGGCAGCATGTGGGCGGAAAGCGAAGGGCTGGGAAAAGGCTCAACCTTCCACTTTACCATTCAAGCGCCGGTTGCCAGCCTGCCCGCAGAACAAAAACGCGAATACATCGGCGAGCAGCCCCAACTAAAAGGCAAACGCATCTTAATTGTGGATGATAACAAGACCAACCGTCAAATTCTTACCGCGCAAACCGCCAAATGGGGCATGATAGCGCTGGATACAGAATCGCCTGCAACAGCTCTCTCATGGATTAAGCAAAACCAAACCTTTGACCTTGCGATTTTGGATATGCACATGCCCGAAATGGACGGGATTGACCTGGCAAAAGAATTACGCAATCACGGCACAACCTTTCCGCTGATTTTATTCAGTTCATTGGGCAGAAAAGAAGCCGGAGAAGCGGCTGACCTCTTCGCGGCATTTTTGGTAAAGCCTTTGAAACAATCGCTTTTATTTGAAACTATTGAAAGCATCTTCAACAAGGAAAAACCGCGCGCGGCAAAACCGGCATCCGCGCAAACCCGCATGGACCCCGAAATGAGCGCGAAATATCCGCTTAAAATTTTGCTCGCCGAAGATAATGCGGTAAATCAAAAGCTTGCATTAAGATTATTGGAACAAATGGGGTACCGGGCTGATGTCGCCTCAAACGGGGTGGAAGCCGTGCAAGCGGTCACCCGCCAGACGTATGATGTCATCTTAATGGACGTGCAAATGCCGGAAATGAGCGGGCTGGAAGCCACAGAGCAAATTCTGCGGCTGGATTCTGTCAAACATCCGTACATTATTGGCGTAACAGCCAATGCCATG
>DAOTZP010000302.1:0-5130 GCA_034434265.1 Anaerolineales bacterium
ATAAAACCGCTGTAGTTATTATTGCAAAGAATCACATCAAACAAGTTTTCGCCAATATGATTTTCCAGCGCGCGCACATGGTCGTAACAGGTGAAAGAGTCCGTTTCGCCGGGCTGTGTGGCAATATTACAAACATAAATTTTTACGGCGCGGCTGGCGCGCAAGGCGGCAAGCAAATCCTTTACAAGCAGGTTGGGAAGGATGCTGGTGTATAAACTTCCCGGTCCAATCACAATGACATCCGCGCTAAGTATGGCGTGAATCACCGGCGGAAAAGCGGAGGCGTCATCCGGTTCGAGCCATACGCGGCGGACTTTGCCCGCCATTTCGGGAATTTTACTCTCCCCTTCCACGCGAACTTCCTGCACGGAATGTGGAATTTGCATACTGGCAACCAGTTTCACATTATGTAGTGTGGAAGGCAGCACGCGCCCGTTGACGGAAAGAACGCGCCCCGATTCAACCACGGCGGTTTCAAAACTGCCGGTAATATCCGCCAAGGCGGTGATGAATAAATTTCCAAACGAGTGACCTTCAAGGGTTGAGCCGCCGGTAAAGCGGTATTGAAACAATTGCGTGAGCATGTCTTCGTCATTTGAAAGGGCGGCAAGACAGTTGCGAATATCGCCGGGCGGTAAAATGCCAAAACTTTCGCGCAGCCTGCCGGAAGAGCCGCCATCATCCGCAACGGTGACGACAGCCGTGAGGTTGCGCGTGTATGCCTTAAGTCCGCGCAGCAGGGTGGAAAGCCCATGCCCGCCGCCAATGGTCACCACGCGAGGTCCGCGGTCGCGGCTGTTATATTCGCGCAGGAGGTCCAGCAAATCGGCGCCGGGACGCATGAAAGGGCGCAGCAGGGAACGGTTCAATTGAATGATTCCGTATGCCACGAGCCAAACGCCCAGCCCGCTGAAAATCACCGCGCGCCAAATGCGGGGAATAAATCGAAGAGAGGCATAGGAAAGAATAAGGAGGAGAACAGGGTTTGAAGAATCAGTGCGGTAAAGGTCTATCAAAATAACTGCAAAGCCAAGCCCAAGCAGGGTAATGCCAAGCATCACCAGCAAAAACCAGCGTTTAATATACAAGCCCGGGCGCAGCCAGCGCAGCAAATCTTTTATTGAGACCCAAAGGCGTAACAGTCTTTTGCGCATGGAGAAAATCATAGCAGGGTTGACGATATGAGTCAAACAAAGGCATACGGTATAATTGCGTCATGCCCACAATCGCTTCCATTGACATTGGCGGGACGCAGTTGCGCGCTGCTGTCTATACGCATGAAAACCCTGTTCCTCTGCAAATCAAAAAAATCAAGACGCAAGCCAACCAGCCGGATACTTTTGGCAGGCTGGTACAGCTGATGCGCGATGTGCTGCCCCCCGACCGCGCTGTGGATGCCATTGGAATTTCCTGCCCCGGTCCGCTTGACCCTCACTCCGGAATTGTGATGACCACGCCAAACATTAAAGAATGGCGTGATTTTCCCTTAACCGCGCGCTTGAACGAGCTGTTTCATATCCCCTGCTTTTTGGACAACGACGCCAACCTTGCCTGCCTTGCCGAGTGGAAGTTTGGCGCGGGGCGCGGGCATCATAACGTGTTGTATTTAACCATCAGCACCGGCGTTGGCGGCGGCGTGATTATCAATGACCAGCTGTTGCAAGGACATCATGGCTTGGCGGCGGAGCTCGGGCATACCACCGTTAAAGAGGATGGGGCATTGTGCGGATGCGGTCAGCGCGGTCACTTGGAAGCGTATTCATCCGGCACGGGAATTGAGCGATACGCGCGCGAACAATTACAAGCCGGACGCGAATCTTTGCTGGCTG
Source organism: Anaerolineales bacterium (assembly GCA_034434265.1). GTDB lineage: Bacteria > Chloroflexota > Anaerolineae > Anaerolineales > Villigracilaceae > Villigracilis. The sequence goes on from DAOTZP010000302.1 coordinate 1,830, forward strand.
GGCAAAACGCCCCCTCAGCCTTTGAAATCTCACAAGCCGCGCTTCAAGGCGATGCGCTTGCCCGCGAAGCCTACCAGCTCGCGGGGAAATATCTTGGCGTTGGCGTTGCAAATTTTCTGCATATTTTTGACCCATCCATTATTATTTTTGGCGGCGGCGTAACGCAAAGCGGCGAGCTGCTATTTGCTTCTTTTCATGCCAGTTTGCAAGAGCGGATTATTCATAAAAAATATCTTGAAGGATTGGTCATTAAGCAGGCGGAATTAAAAGATGATGCGGGGCTGCTCGGCGCGCGGGCGCTGGCGGAAATGAAGTTGAATTTGAACAGGTAGTGTGCGCGCGAAAAATTAATCGCGCATAAATCTTAAGCGGCAGACACACGGCTGCATTGAATATTGAGGAGCATGTATGAAAAAAACCAATTTACCCGGTCCTAAAGCGCAAGCCTTGATTGCGCGTGACCGTAAAGTAATTTCACCATCATATCCACGCGGGTATCCATTTGTGATGGACCACGGAAAAGGCAGCGAGGTTTGGGATGTGGACGGCAATCGCTTTCTCGATTTTATGGGAGGCATTGCGGTAGTCTCCACCGGGTATTCACATCCGCAGGTTGTAAAAGCCATTCAAGAACAGGCTGAAAAATTCATTCACATTTCATCCGATTTTTATCACGAAAAGTGGATTGAACTTGGTGAAAAATTAAATGAGATTGCCCCATTTGAAGAAGACGCGCTTTCTTTTATGACCAATTCCGGCACGGAGGCGGTGGAAACCGCAATTAAACTGGCGCGGTACCACACCGGGCGCACAAATTTCATCGGCTTTACCGGCGCGTTTCACGGACGCACAATGGGCGCGGTGACTTTTACCGCAAGCAAGGCAAAATATCACGGCGGGTTTTACCCGCTTATGAATGGCGTCACCCATGCGCCGTTTCCCAACCCCTACCGCCCCGTATTGGAAAGACGCAAAGGGGAAGATTACGGCGAGCGCGTGGTGCGGTACATTGAAGAAGAAATTTTGGCGCAAGTTTTACCGGCGGACGATGTGGCGGGGATTCTCGTCGAAACCATTCAGGGCGAAGGCGGGTATATCATTCCGCCGGAAGGTTTTTACCCGGCGCTGCGCAAGCTGTGCGACAAGTATGGAATTTTGATGATACTGGATGAAGTGCAGTCAGGAATGGGACGCACGGGCAAGTGGTGGGCAATTGAGCATTTTGGCGTGGAGCCGGATATGATTACCTCCGCAAAGGGTATTGCCTCCGGTATGCCTTTGGGCGCCTGCATTGCGCGCAAATCGGTCATGGATTGGGAAATTGGCACGCATGGCAATACCTATGGCGGCAACCCCATCTCCTGCGCGGCTTCGCTTGCAACGATTGACTTAATCGAAAAAGAATATATGAAGAACGCGGCGGAAGTCGGCGCCTACGCATTGGAAGCGCTGGCGGAAATTCAAGCCCGCCACCCAAGCATTGGCGAAGTACGCGGCAAGGGATTGATGATTGGCGTGGAATTTGTCAAAGACCGCGAAACAAAAGAACCCGCAAAGGAATTGACCGAACGCGTGGTGGACCTTGGATACGAGCGCGGCTTGCTCATGCTTTCATGCGGCAAAAGCGTGATTCGCATTGCCCCCCCGCTTTGCATGACCAAAAGCGAAATGGATGAAGGGTTAACATTGTTTGAAGAAGCGCTGAACGAAGCCGAAAAAGAATTAGGCTAAAAAATGAAAAAGACGGTCGCTTGGCAGGGTGACCGTCTTTTTTTTCAAAGACCTGAATGACATGCAGGCGACGTTGTTCACATGGCGGTTTTCACCAATCGCGACGGGTGAAACGATGATTTGTTTGGCATATATGGAACAAATTGGCGTAAAAGAGCGTCCTTAAATTAACGCAAGTTACCGCCTTCAAAAGGGAAGAAGGATGTTGCCTGTTTTGAACCGCCGAGTCGCGGAGTTTTTAATGAATTTCTCCGTGTCCTCCGCGCCTCTGCGGTAAAAATTAAGCAAGGGTAGCAACTTGGGTTAAATTAATGTTTTTTGCTGTTTTTTGAAGCAAATGCATGGTCTATTGACTTTTTTTTTGTTCTGCTTTATGCTACCAAAATAATGCCCGCTTGTAAAAGTCCGCTTTATGTCAAGCGGCGATGTGTTTTTTACAAGCAATGTGATTCTTAAGGAGACGCAATGAAATCAATAAAGTTATTTTTATTATCCATCGTGGTGATGATGGCTTCAATAGGGTCGGCGCAATACACCCCTCCAACCGCCCCAATACCCATCAGCCCCAAATTTAATAAGCTGAGCACAAGCCTGACGCCTTCATTGCTATGGCAAGCCCCGCTGGCAGCTCCGGGCACATCAGTAACAACATACGAGGTAAAGGTTGCATTATCCAGCACGTTTACTTACGGAGTGGTCATCAACAGCGCTGTGGTCTCTGCGCCCAACACTTCCTATAAAATACCTGCGGCAACCCTTACCCCAGCCCGCACTTATTACTGGAAAGTTCGGGCAAAAAATAATTTGAATCAGTGGAGCGCATGGTCGGGTGTGGCGTCTTTCAGAACATCCATAGGCAAACCAACGGGCTTGCTGCCTGCCAATAACGCCGACCCTTCCACAGACTCGCAACTGCTTAAGTTGCGCCCCAGACTGACTTGGAACAAGGTCACCAGCGCGCAAGGCTATCAAGTGGATATTTCGACAGACTGCGGCTTTAGTTCATTATTGGGCAGCGCGATAACAAAAACAAATTCCTTTACTCCAAATGTTGACCTGCCTGCCGATACCTGGCTGTGTTGGCGCGTGCGCGCAAACAGCAGCAATTATGGACCCGGGGCATGGTCGGTGACGCAGGGCTTCTTAACCGCCAACCCGCCCGGTATTCCATTGCTGCAAGCGCCGGCGCATGAGACATTAACCAACGATTACTCGCCCGAGCTTGTATGGAACACGGTGAGTTTGCCTGCCGGCACTACATTTTCACACTACGAAGTGCAAATTGCAAATACGTCAACTTTCAAAACCGCCGCGCCAAATTACTTCCGCTCGATTACGATAGGCAATATTAACACGCCGTCCTATCAAATTCCGGACGAGAACAATCCCGTTCCCGATGAGTTGCCCGGCGGATACACTTACTACTGGCGCGTTCGCTCGTTCAATACAGATGGGCATTACAGCACATGGTCCACGCCGCGCATATTAAACATCACCGTGGACCGTCCGGAAGTTTTATCGGTCACTCCCAATCCGCCCACGGACCCGCGCCCCTTGTTCGATTGGGAAA
>DAOTZP010000303.1:0-3877 GCA_034434265.1 Anaerolineales bacterium
CCGGCAGTATATGGAAGGAAATATCCTTGATAACGTCATGCGTCCCGTCCGAGTACATGAACGAAACGTTTCTAAACTCAATTTCGCCGCGCACGGGTCCCGTTGGGTGAACGCTTCCGCCGTCGAGGTCTTCCCGCGCCTGCTTGGCGATTTCCATCAAGCGCCCGTAAGAGACCATGCCCGTCGAGGTTTGCACGATGAGCCGTCCCAGGTTGCGGATGGGGAAGATGAGCCAGACCAGCAGACCGACATACGCGACATAATCGCCGACGGTAATTTCGCCGTTGATTGCCATCCACGCGGCGTACACAAAGCCGAAGAGCATTTGCGCCGTCAGCACAATGTCCGAGAGAGGCCAGAACAGCGAGTGCATGAGCAGTAGAAATTTCCCTTTGAGGTATTTCTTCCAATTGTCTTTGTCAAATTTTTCTTTTTCATATTCCTGCCGCGCGAAGGCTTTCACCACGCGCACGCCCGTCAGGTTTTCTTGCAGCGTCGTGGAGAGAATCGCCTCCTGCGCTTGATACTCGTCATAGGCTTTGGTGACGCGCTTGAAAAACCACAAAGAAACGGCGAGAATAGGCGGAATGGCAATCACCGAGAGCCAGCCGAGTTTGACGTTAATGTACAAAATTGCAAACCAGTTGATGAAGAACAGCAGGATGATGCGTCCCATGCCGATGGCTTGCTCCGAAAAGAAGCGGCGCAGCGCGTCCACGTCCGAAGTGACGCGCTCGATTAAATCGCCAGTGGGCGTTTTGGAATGGTAGGCAAAACTCAACCGTTGGATATGGTCGAAGAGGAAGTCGCGCAATCGGCGGGTAATTCCTTCGGCGGTGTACGCCGCCAGACGTCCCGAAAGAAACGCGCCGCCGCCTTCGATGAACGCCAGCGCAATGAATCCCAGACCAATCCACAAAAAGGTGGTGGTTATCGTTTCGCCGAGCCTTACGCCTTTTTCCAGCACATCATCCGCGAAAAAGCGCAGCAGGATGTACACGGAGGTCTTCGCCAGTGCGGAAATCGCCAGCGCGACGGTGGAACCGAGATAAGAGAGGCGGTAGTCTCTCATCATACGCCACAAGCCGATAAGACGGTTTTCGTGCAGCGCGGTACGGAAGTCAAAGTATTGTGATTGAATGGTGTCTGACATTATTGTTCTCCGAAACAAAAAGAGCGGTATTAAATAAAAAAGGCTGCGACGGGAGCGCGTCACAGCCCAAATACGCAGGGAACGTGAAAGACCTAGCGGCGGTCAATAGGCGCACTCCGAGAAGGCAAAATGTTGCCAACAGCGTTGAATTTGAAGTAGGTTGTGTTGCTCATCAAGAGTGCGCTCCTTTCTTAAGAATTTTTACAGCAGGTTGAGTTTACACTACTTTATGGAATTATGTCAAGGACAATTAAACCAAACTTAATTTGTTGCGCGCTTATGACTCCTGACCGCTTGTATTGTTGCCGTTTACGTCAATGCGGCTCAGCCAATCGCCTGTCAGCAAAAATAACACGCTTCCAAGCGTTCCCATTCCCACATCCAGCATTCCGAACTGCATCAATACCCAGCCGCGCCAAACGCTTATTGCTTGTCCGGCGGCAAAGCCCAGAGCGCTCAATACAAAAAACAACAACAATTTCCATCCGCTGCCGCCGCGCGCAAAGTGGTATAGCGCGCCAAGCAGCAACGCTACAATAAGAGCAAATATAAGGGCGGGAATGGTTGTTGTCATTTCCTCTCCTTTTTTTATTGGATGATTCCGCCGCCGAGCATTTCATTGCCCGAATAGATGACTGCCGCCTGACCTGCGGTCGCATCCCGAACCGGCGCGGAAAATTCCACCCGCAGCCGATTGCCCGCCAGCGGAGTTACACGCCCCTCAACTTCCTTTGCCGTGTAACGTATCTTCACCAGAGCATCAAACGGCTGGCTTGGCTCTTCACCTGAAATCCAATTTACATCGCGCGCTGTCAGTTCGGCAAAGCCGAGTTCTTCCTGAACGCCAACAATCAATTGATTTGCGGCGGCATTTTTACTTAACACATACAAAGGCACGGGCGAGGCAATGTTCAATCCCTTGCGCTGCCCGATGGTGTAATTTGCCAGTCCCGTGTGTGTGCCGACCTTTTTCCCTTCGCGGGTGATAATTTCACCCGGTTGTAAAATTTCTGCGGCGTTGCGTTGTAAAAAATTGCGGTAGTCTTCGCCCGCCAGAAAACATAAGTCCTGCGAGTCTTTTCTTGAAGCGGTTGGCAAGCCAAACCGCCCGGCAATCGCGCGAATTTCCGTTTTTGTGTAATTGCCAACGGGAAATAAAGCGTGTCGTAACTGCTCCTGATTTAAGACATGCAAGACATAAGACTGGTCTTTTATGACATCCACCGCGCGAAATAATTTTGCTTTTCCGTTTTCATCCTGCGTCTTTCGCACATAGTGACCTGTTGCCATGTACTCCGCGCCAAAAGCCAGCGCGTGATTGAGTAAAAACGTCCAGCGAATTTGGCGGTTGCACAGCAGGCATGGGTTGGGGGTTTCTCCTTGCGCGTATCCATTTAGGAAGTATTGCACCACAGTTTCACGAAATACATCTTTCGCATCCACAACGTAAAAGGGGATATCGAGAATGCCGGCAACGCGGCGGGCTTGCGCCATTGCATCGGGCGTGCAGCAGCGGTTTGATTCTTCTTTGCCCGGCTCGGACCATAAGCGCATCATCATGCCGGTTACATCGTACCCTTGTTCTTTTAGCAGCGCCGCCGTTACAGAGGAATCCACGCCGCCGGACATGGCAACAACAACTTTGGGTTTGTTCATTTGATTATGCCTGCGCTTTAATTTGTTTTTCGTTCACCCACGCTGCAGGGATGACATCAACTGCGGCGGTTAAAAGTTTGCCCGCCAAATCCGCAACTTGCCGCGCATTTCCTGAGGTAAATACCCGTATCTTGCCCTCCGCATTTGAGGTGTTTAATAAATTGCCTGCCTCAAGCAAGCGCCCAGCCTGCCGGGCAACTGCCGGGGCAGGGTCAATCACGCGGACATGTTTGCCTGCGATGTCGCGGATTAATGGAATGACAAAGGGATAGTGGGTGCATCCCAATACAACGGTGTCAATATTTTCAGCCAGCATGGGATTCAGCGCGTTCTCTAAAATTTTTCTGGTTGCTGCTGTGTCCAATTCTCCTTTTTCAATTTGATTAACCAGCCCGGGACAGGTGTGTTGATACAGCGTTACGCCCGCGCCAAAACGCTCCACCACCGAGGCGTATAACGCGCCTTGAAATGTGGCGGGTGTGGCAAGCACGCCCACCTTGCCTGTGGCGGTGCTTTCTGCGGCGGGTTTTACTGCGGGCTCCATTCCAACAAATGCCACATGCGGAAACGTTTGCCTCAGGTGTTTGAGCGCGGCGGCGGAGGCGGTGTTACATGCCACAATGATAATTTTTGCGCCTTGTTCCAGCAAAAAACGGGTGATGGCTTCGGAGAATTGCTGTATTTCGGTCATGGAACGCGAACCGTATGGGACATGCGCCTGGTCGCCAAAATATACAATGTGCTCGCCGGGCATTTGCTCGCGAACGGCGCGCAATACGGAAAGTCCGCCTATGCCGGAATCAAACATGCCAATTGGGTTGAGGTTTGCGCTGTTCATGGCAGGGGAAGAATAAAAACCAAATTGGGGGATGGAATTGGTAACGTGCCATCACGCGGCTGGCATGTCATTGGAGCGGGGGTTGTTGCGGGTGCGTTTTTTTGTTCATGCGGCAAAAGCGGGCGGGCGTAAAAGGCGTAATAATTTTTTTCGCCTTTTTTGTTGATGTCAAAAACATATTTTGTTGAAAACGACCGGTCAAGATAGTCGTACACAGCCAGCGCTTCGCC
>DAOTZP010000304.1:0-3431 GCA_034434265.1 Anaerolineales bacterium
CCATGCGGGCCCGCGCCCGTTTTCGTCCTTCGCCCACGGAGTTGTTGGCAGGTTGCCGCCGTAAATGGATGAGCAGCCCGTTGCGTTGGCTATTACGGCGCGGTCGCCAAACAACTGCGAAACGAGTTTAACATACGGCGTTTCACCGCAGCCCGCGCACGCGCCGCTAAACTCAAACAGCGGGCGCAGTAACTGCGAGTTCTTGATGGTGGAAGGATTAATCAACTTGCGGTCAAGGTCGGGGATTTGCATGAAGAAATCCCAATTTTTTGCTTCCGATTCGCGCAAGGGCGGCTGCGGCGCCATGTTGATTGCTTTGCGTCCCACCGCGCTTTTATCCTTCACCGGGCAAACTTCCACACACAAAGTACAGCCCGTGCAATCTTCGGGCGCGACTTGAACCGTGTAAGCGTAGCCTTCCGAAAATTCCTTGAATTTGGATTTGGCGGATTTGAACGTCTCCGGCGCATTGGCGAGCAGTTTTTCATCATACACTTTATGACGAATGACCGCGTGCGGGCAGACCATCACGCATTTTCCACACTGGATGCACAAGTCGGCTTCCCAGACGGGAATTTCCAGCGCGAGGTTTCTCTTCTCCCACTGCGTTGTGCCGGTGGGGAAAGTTCCATCTACGGGCATGGCGGAGACGGGCAGACTATCGCCGTTGAAGGAAATCATCGGGGCGAGGACCTCCTTCACAAACGCGGGCGCATTCGCGGGGACGGCTTCGCGCCGCGTTATAGTGGATGTCACTTTTGCGGGGACGGTCACTTCAAACAGGTTGGCAACCGCTGCGTCCACCGCATCAAAATTTTTCTTCACAACGGCTTCGCCGCGTTTGCCGTAGGTCTTTTCAATTGCGTGTTTAATTTTTGCAATTGCCTGCTCGCGCGGAAGCACGCCGGAAATGGCAAAAAACGCGGTTTGCATGATGGTGTTCATGCGCTGCCCCATGCCGGTTTTTTCCGCCACTTCATATCCGTTGATGACGTAGAACTTGAGTTTCTTTTCGATAATCGCGGATTGAACTTCCTGCGGCAGGCGGTCCCATACTTCGTCCTTGCCGTACATGCTGTTGAGCAAAAAGACCGCGCCGGGTTTTGCGTATTTCAGCATGTCGAATCTTTCGAGGAAGTTGAATTGGTGGCACGCGACAAAATTTGCTTGATTCGGCTCAATGACATACGGCGCGCGAATCGGTTTGGGACCAAAGCGCAAATGCGAGGTGGTCATCTGCCCCGACTTTTTTGAGTCGTACACAAAATATCCTTGCGCGAAATTCTCTGTTTCCTCGCCGATGATTTTGATGGAGTTCTTGTTCGCGCCGACTGTGCCATCCGAGCCGAGACCGAAAAACACGCAGCGCACGGTTTCTTCGTGTTCCACAGAGAAGGAGGTATCCACTTCGAGGCTGGTGTGTGAAACATCGTCAATGATGCCGACGGTGAAATGATTTTTGGGTTCGGGTTTTTTTAATTCATCCAGCGCGGCTTTGAGCATGGCTGGCGTAAATTCTTTGGAGGATAAGCCGTACCGTCCGCCGATGGCTTTCACGTCCGCGCGTCCGCCTTCCACAAGCGCGTTGACCACATCCATATAAAGCGGTTCGCCCAATGCGCCGGGTTCTTTGGTGCGGTCCAACACAACAACACGCTTGACGGATTTGGGCAGGGCATCCACAAAATGTTTGACCGAGAACGGGCGGTACAAACGCACTTTGAGCAAGCCGACTTTTTCATCTTGGGCAATCAAATGTTCTACGGTTGCTTGCGCGGTATCCGCTCCGGAGCCCATGATGATAGCCACGCGCTCCGCTTCGGGGTGACCGACATATTCAAAAATTTTGTATTGGCGTTCAGTGACTTGCGCGAACTTGTCCATCATCTCTTGCACAATGTCAGGCGTGGCAAGGTAGAAGGGGTTAACCGTCTCGCGTCCTTGAAAGTACACATCGGGGTTTTGCGCCGTGCCGCGCAGCACGGGGGCTTCGGGGGTGAGCGCGCGCGCGCGGTGTTCGCGCACCAAGTCCATATCAATCAACGCTTTCAATTCATCATCGGTGATGTAAAAAATTTTTGCCACTTCATGCGATGTTCTAAACCCGTCGAAGAAATGGATAAATGGAATGCGCGATTTGAGCGTTGCCATTTGTGCGATGGCGGCAAAGTCGTGCGCCTCTTGCACGGAGGTGGAAGAGAGCAGCGCCCAACCGGTTTGACGGACTGCCATCACATCCTGATGGTCGCCAAAGATGGAAAGCCCCTGCGCGGCAAGCGAGCGCGCCGCAACATGAAAGACAGCGCTGGTCAGTTCGCCCGCAATCTTATACATATTGGGAATCATTAACAATAAACCTTGCGAGGCGGTGAAGGTGGTGGTCAGCGCGCCGGTTTGCAGCGCGCCATGAACCGCGCCTGCCGCGCCGCCCTCGGATTGCATTTCAATCACTGCGGGAACGGTTCCCCAAATGTTTTTCTTTCCCTTGGCGGACCACTCATCCGCAAACTCACCCATTGCGGAAGAAGGCGTAATTGGATAAATGGCTATCACTTCGTTTAAGCGGTGGGCAACCGAGGCGGTGGCTTCGTTGCCGTCAATGGTGACAATCGGTCTTTTCATTCTAATTAACTCCTTAATAAAGAGAATATCTTTTATTCCAGCCGACAAGTGTATCCCCGATGTTATTTGGTTGTTAGTTATTATCCGCTTAATTAAATGTGCCTGTTGTCATATTTTGGATAAGGATTGTAAGAATATCATTCATCTCAAATTTAATTTGGAACGCGGATTGCGAAGCGCTTAAAAACAAACTCACCCGCGAAACCTTGATTTCGGGGTGAGTCATAATTTTGCGTAGGCGCAAACTAATTGATTGGCGTGCTGGTGCTGGTTGGCAGTTCTGTTCCCGGTCCCGGTGTGATTGGGGTGGCTGTGGGAGGACGAGTGGCAGTGGGGGTGACAAGGTTGACCGGGATGGATAGCACTTGACCAACAAATAAAGCATTTGGATTTTCCAATTTGTTCTCTTTGATGATTTCTTCCTCGGTGCTGTTGAAAAGAATCGCAATGACTGCCAGGGTATCGCCTGCTTGCACAATATATTGCACTTTTGTGCCTCGCGCTAAATTTGCCGGAACGGGTGTGGCGGTTGGCAGCTCGTAGCCCGGGTGGGGAATGGTAATCACTTGCCCGGGAATCAGGTTTAACGTGGTTGGGTCAATGCCAATTGGGAAGCCGTTCTGTTCATTCAGCCCGCCATACGGATTCAAGCTGAGAATTTTTGCCACGCCATTATCGCCCAGCCCAAATTTTTCGGCAATGAGCGCCAAATAATCCATTATCACGGAAGGTGTTATATTGAACTACAACGGAAGGCACTCCAATCAATTCTATTCCAACAGGGCTTTCAGCAATTGTCAGGTTTTCGA
>DAOTZP010000305.1:0-7813 GCA_034434265.1 Anaerolineales bacterium
TCGCCCATGACCACCAAACTAAAATTGGCAATGCGGTCCTGCGGGGTGGCGCCTGTTTCAGGGGAAACGTGATAAGTGACAATCAACACCAGCGGAAAAGTCTGGCAGGTCAAGCGCGAGAGATTTGTTTCATCGGGACAAAAGACGATGAACGATTCATCGGTGAGATAAAAACAAGTATAGGCGCAAACCGGTTCGCCAAGCAGCGCTTTCACTTCGGCGCGGGTGGTGGTGTAATTCAAATATGGAAGCAGGGCGGTCAAGCTTTCATAATCGCGGTATTTTTTGTAATGTTCGCTCAACTGGTCGGGCGGCGGCGCTTCGGGGGCGCATCCGCTTGCAAGCATCCACGCAAAAACAAGCGCAAAGGAAAGAATTTTCTTCATTTGTTTCATTTCAAGATTCATTCAACAATGCAAAGGAACAAGCGCAAACGCGGCGGTTATTTGACCGCCGCATTCAAAACGCTCAAAATAAAATCCGCGGTTCTTTTGCCTGCGGAGGCATCGCAAAAGGTGATTTCATCCTGAACAAATTTTCCGCGTTCGGCATGGTCCAGCGCGGGATTTTTCAAATACGCATTGAGCGCCGCGCGTAATTCTTTTTCGGTTGCAGCCACCCGCCCCGCCTTCGCCTTGCAAAAGCGGTCATGCGTGGGCCAGTTGCTGATTTCTTTTAATGAAAGTGAAAATTTATTCGGCACATTCCATCCGCCGGGCGCGTCAATCACCGCCGCGACAATCGGCGTATCATGCACTGCCGCTTCCACCAGCATGGTTGAGTACACCGTCACCATCACATCGGAATATGCCATCATGGAGGCTTTCTCGTCCATGTCTTCGCCGCCATAATATCCCAGCGAACCACCCAGCGCTTTGGGCTGCACCACATGCACATGCGGATATTGTTTCTCCAGCGCAAAAACGCGCTCGCGCTCTTCGGCGAAAATTTTGGGCTTGTCTTGAAAGTGACTCGGATGCAGCCGAATCAACAACTGCGCCGGTTCGGCAAGCGAATCAGAAGCCGCCATTTTTGCCAGCGCCTCAATGTTGGGCAGGTTCGGCGCGTAATGCACAAAACTGCTCGCGTACGAAATTAACTTGCGGTTGGGGTCCAGCCCGTGCAACTTAAAATATTCCTCGCGCGGCATCAGCCATTGCTTGCGAATATACCCATCATAGGATGGAATACCGCCCACGTTCACCTGTTCGGGCTTCCAATCCGCGCCTTTGACCATCTCTTCCTTTTGAATATCGGACCAGCAAGTCGCCCACTGCACATCCGCGCCGGGGATGTTGTAGGAGGAGGGGTTGTCCCAGCCGACGATGACCGTCATATTGGGAACGCCGCGCCGCGCGGATTCGCGCAGCAGGTATCTATCCATCCGCCAGCCGGGCGTGGACGCGACGACCAAGTCGGGCTGATATTTTTCAAACAAGTCGGAATATATCTGCGGGCTGAATTGGCTCTGCGCCTTAACGAGCAGTTTGCGCGCCCATGAAAAATTCCGCAGCAGCAAAATCATCAACGCGGCGGGAATCCACACCCCAAGCCGGTACTTCCAGCCGTTTTCCGCCCACACCTCGCGGATGTGCGCGTCCACCGCGCCGGTGTTGATTCGCCGCGAAGCGCCCACCCGCCGCAAATAAATCAACAACGCTTGCAGGCGCGGCTTGACGCTTTTGGCGTATTCATTTACTTGTTTGAGACGCAAGCCTTCAAACACAAGGTTGGGGTGTGAAAATTTTTTGGCAATCTTGTCTTTGATTTCATCATCGGTGAGGATGATGACTTCCACGCCCGCTTGCAGCAAGGTTGGAACAACATCGCTTTGCAAAAAATAAACGATGGCGGTGCCGTGGTCGGCGGAGATGAAGATGCGTTTAGTCATGTAGTCTGATAGTCTGATAGTCTAATACTCTAATATCTAATACTCTAATATCTAATACTCTGCCTTGCTTACGAGTAATACCAATTGAAAATCTTGTTATACAACGCCAGCAGCGTTTTCTTAATCGGAGCGGAATCCAACAAGCGCCGCTTCCACCCTTTCTCTTTCTTCTTTCCTTCTTTTTTCCCCAACTCCCCGCGCAAATAGCCCAGCGTGTTGGACATGTTCATCGCCAGCGGGTCGCTGACCATCAGCCGCAGCAAGCCCGCGTCGTTCATGCGCTTGTCGAGCTGGCGCACTTGTCCCATCGGCTTGTCCATGTCGAAAGGCAGAAACCGCGCCAGCGTGGATTTGTACGCGGTAAATTGCCAGTGACTCGCGCCCGCCATTGCGGTCACGCCTTTGTAAATCAATCTCCAATCTTTGGTCTCCGCATATACTTTCCTATTCTCTTCCTCGGTTTGACCGAGCGAGAGATTGAACTCCAAAAACGTCTCCCACGGAATGAACTGCCCTTCTTCCAGTTGAGCGTTTTCGCGCGCCCATTTCAAAGTCGCTTCGTAAAACTCCGGCGGCGTGCGGAAGGGACGCGCCGTGACCATGCCGACGTTTGGATACGTTTCGAGAATCTCCACCGAACGCGCAAGCCAGTTGGGGAAGAACAACACATCACTGTCGGTATAGGAGATGATTTCGCCGGGCGCGCCCGCCAGCATCATATTCCACGCGCCGCCTTTGCCCATGTTTTTTTCGGACAAGATTAAATATTGAATTCGCCCCGCTTCTTTTTCGCTTACCAAAAAGTCGCGGACTTCGGCGCACGAGCCGTTATCAAACACCATCAAATCAAACGGCAAGCCCGCGTCTTTACGCATGGACTCCAGGCTGACCTTCAACACATCCAGCGCTTCCGCGTAAAATCCGCTAAGGAAAGGAATGTAGTTTAGCAACGCCACGGTGATTCGTTCCGGGCGGGCAACTTCGTTTACAAATTTGGCGGGGTTTTGACCTTTTCGCATTACTGATTTCCGAGTTACGATTTTGGGTTTTGGGTTTTGGATTTATGGTTTGAAAAATTTTTGAATTCGTTTTTTCCATCGTTTGGGGCGCGCGATGGATTCGATTCTCTCTTCGGGGAGGAAGAAAAAGACCGCACGGAGGAACAACTCCACCTTGCGAAGAAAACGCGCGGGATTCATCTTCGGGCGGACGAGTCCTCCATCCGCAAGTTGATGCGTGGCGTCGAGAATCGTGTAGCGTATCGCCGCCTGCCCGCCTGCCAGCTCGGTATTCTTTTTGCTCTCCGGGTGGTCGTAGTGCGGCTTTGCGCCCGCGAGGTGGGCGTAATCATGATTCTGATGAATAATCATCAGCGATGGCGTGCAGTCAATCACGGGATATTTTTCGCTGCGGGCTTTGTAAATCATCCAGTTATCCCAGCCTGCGCGCCCAATGGCAAAGTCGGGAATGGTTTGATAACAGGATTTTGGGAAGAGAAAAAAGTCGCTGCCCGCAGGTTTATGAAGTTTTGCGCGGCTGCGAACATCGGCGGATAAACGGCTTTGCCAGCCTTCGGTAAATTCAATCGGCTGTGTGATGTCGTAATCCCAGCGTTGACTGAGCAGAACAAATTGCCTCTGCAACGACGAAACGCGCTTTGCCGCCTGCACAAAATCGGGCAGCAGAATCATATCCGCGTTGATAATGCACAACAACTCGCCCGCGCCGTGTTCCCGCGCCAGTTCAAACATGGAGGAAATTAACGGCGTGCCTTTTTCATTTTTTCTGGCATCGGGCAGATGTTTTACGTTGAATTGTTTTGCGGTTTCCGCCAGCCCTTCTTCTTCGCCCATGAGCAATACTTCCACATCGGGCAGCAATGTCCATGATTGAATCGCGTTGCGTTGAATCATCGCAATGTGCGGATTGACGAAGGGTTTGGGGGAGGAGAAGAGAGTAATAAAAGGCATAATTACCAATTACCAATCACCAATTACCAAATTAGTAATTGGTAATTGGTGATTAGAGATTAAAGCGCGCGCTCATCCAAATCTTTCAACGTTTTATGTTGAACATTCGCATTGATTTTCATCAATTCAGGCTCGCCGTGGACCAAATCCAAAACTTCCTTCCATGAAAAATCGTCGCGTCCGTTGAAGCGGGAATAAATTTCGCGCATGAATTCCAAATCTTCGGGCGTGTCCACCGTCCAGCGGTAATTGCCAAAGTCGGTGGCGTGATGAAGCAGGGCGACATTATACCCGCGCGGAGAAGCGCCAGTGGACAGCGTTCGGTTACCAGTATTCAGTTTGACGCCTTCGTAGAAAAACGGCATGACGTGTTCGCGGTGCTGCGGCTCTTTTGCTTCCTTCCAAGCCTTTTGCAGCGCCTTGAACGTACATGCTTCAACATCCAAACCGATTGGGTATGTCCTCCCAAAAGGCGGGGGGAGTCTGTTGCACGCGAAGTCAAAATCCCCAATTCCCAATTTGCCAGTTACCGCATTTACCACGTCGTCAATCAAATCCGGGTCAATCACGGGGCAATCCGCCGTAATGCGGACGACAATATCCGCCTTCGCGCTTTTTGCGGTTTGATAGTAGCGGTCCAGCACATCATACAAACTTCCGCGTGTGAAAGGAATGCCCGCGAAGCCGCAATACTCCGCAACGGGGTCATCGGAGGGGTCGGTGGTGGTGGCGAAGATGACCTCGTTCAAGGTCTTTGCACGCGCCGCGCGGACATACACGCGGCTCAACATCGGCTGACCCGCAATATCCGCGAGGATTTTTCCCGGCAAGCGGGAGGAGGACATGCGTCCTTGAATAATGGCAACGATGTTTTGTTTCATGGATAAGAATTTACCACAGAGAGTTCACAAAGGACGCGGAGAATCTTTTGAAAATCTCCGCGCTCTCCGTGTTCTGATATGAAAAAAGGTTTATGACAGCCCTGACAGGTTTTATTATGTTGAGAGTCGATTCGGATTCTGCAAATCACAATCGCGCTGGTTGATTATGGTTTTACGGAAACCTGTCAGGGCATTTTCATCCTTCGGGGTGAAACTTGAATACTCTGATGTGGATTATTTTTCCTCCGCTTCGGAGGGAATCGGCAGCGCTTCGACAAACCCCTTCGCGCGGAATTTTTCCACATATTCGCGCACCATCCAATAATCCAATCCAACCTGCTCGGCAATATCGAAGATTGAGTGTTTTCCTTCAAAGCGCATCATGATTTTTTCGATGGCGCGGTTGAGCGCCCAGTTTTCGCGCCAGTCCACCCACAGCCCGTTGCCACTTAAGAAAACGGGACCTCTGAAAGTTCGCTTTGGAATATAGTTCGTCGCGTAGATGCG
Source organism: Anaerolineales bacterium (assembly GCA_034434265.1). Taxonomy (GTDB): domain Bacteria; phylum Chloroflexota; class Anaerolineae; order Anaerolineales; family Villigracilaceae; genus Villigracilis. The sequence goes on from DAOTZP010000305.1 coordinate 5,250, forward strand.
GATGATTTGCTCGGCGGTTTCCGCGGCGCCGGTGAGCATGTCATCGTGCATGATGTCGAGGTTATCGTCGGTGGTGTGATATTCCTCATAGGGCCAGCGGTTAATGGAAATGCACGGCACGTTCACGCCGGGTCCGTTGATGACGCGCTCATCGTTGGCGGGCGCGGCGGCGAAGTCGCGCTCGTCGTGCGCGGTGTTGCGTAATTGGTAATTGGTAATTCGGTCAAGCAAATGATTGTGCTGCCTTGTGTGATGCCACGCAATCTTGTTGCGGTTGCCTGTCATCTCCATGAAGATTCCACCGCGCAAGTTTTGAATCAAATGTTCGTTGTGCGAGAGATAGACAATCGTGCCGATGGTCTCCGGTCCAAACCAAAAGCGGACGGACATTGAACCTGCGGGCAGCGGATTTTCCGCGAGGCGGCGGGCGAGCTCAATGGCGCTGACCACGCCCGCGCCGTCGTCATTTGCCTGATGCGGATGGCAGGTATGAGCCTGCACGATGATTTCACCCGCTTCAGGATTGGGACCGCCTTCGGGGTGAATTAGCGCGGTTGCCATCTTAAATCCCCGCTTGGGGTCGGTGATGAATTCGGACTTAATCACCGCGCGGTATTTTTTATCACGCGGCAATTTGTCGAAGACATTTTTCGGCAGACAGAAGCCCCAATCGCGGTCGTAATATTTGAAGACCCAGGGAATGGCGTGCGGGCGTTTTTCGTTAAAGTACAAATGCGGTTGAAGTTCTTCAAATGTTAAAGTTTTATCCACCGGCAGGGAATACGAAACAATGTGCAGCGGGTTGTTCTTAAAATCCACCACGCGCCCGCCGCCTTCGATTTCGAGATATGCTTCATGCACTTCGTATCTTTCCGGCACATACCACGTCCACGCCTTTTCAAGCGGAGCGTACGTCTCAATGGCGTAGTTGGATGAATCGGGCATGTAACTGCCGATGATTTCCAGCGTCTTGTCGTGGTCATCGGAAGCGAGGGTGCGGTGAAGGGGGAAAAACTCCGCGAGGATGGATTTGAGGGAGGAATAGGGTTTCATGTTTGTTCTTTGTTTTTGCGCGCCAAAATCCGTTTTCGAGAGAAAACGGGCTGCGGCTTTTACTCAACTCGTTTGATACGGCGACGTCCTCTGTAAAGCGTGCAGGCTTGAATATCTTCCTTCTTCAAGCCGGGATAATAGTCCTTGATGATTTGGTCGAACGACAAACCTTCAATAATCAACTCAAGCGCGTTTTGCACAGTAATACGCGCACCCTGAATAACAGGCTTGCTAAAATGAATTTGCGGGTCAACTACAATTCTTTCCATAATTTACCTCGCGGCAATTTTATCACCGGACGACTCATCTACTTATCTACTCATCTACTTATCTACTCATCTACCTATCTACTTATCTACTCATCTATTTTATCTTCTTTCTAATACTTCGGCTCTTCGATATAGTGCAGCTTCTCCGGGTGTTCGCGGATGATGACCGACATGTTGTCGAAAAACTCGTTTGCCGTCAGGTAATGCACCTTCGCCGCGCCGACTTGAATTTCCTTAATCACGCCCGCCGCCAGCAGGTCGTTCATGCCGGGGACAATGTAGGTCTTTACGCGGTCGTGGGCGCGGACAAACATTGAATACACTTTCATCTGCGGCTTGCGGTCGTAGCCCATGTAAATTCCGGCAAATTCTTTTACGCGGCGGTAATTGCAGCCAACGTTGTATTCAATATAATGATGCATTGAAAATGAATTATTAAAATCCAGCCCAATGCTGATGATGGTGGCATTCAGTTTGTGAAACAACGCAAAAGCGGAGTTGGGTCCGTAGGCTTCCACATCTTCGGTTTGAGAAAACTCTTCCGCGCGCGCGCCCAGCACGGAGAAGGAATAAATCGGGTGCGGAGTCCGTTTGGCGTAAGGTCGCAGCCGCGCTTGTTCGGTAATCATGCCCATTTTGGAGGGCGTTTCCAAAATGTCAAAGTAATGCGTTTCCGTCCATGATTGAAAGTTAAACGCGGGGAACATGACCGTGCCGTTTTTTCCCATCAACTCCTGCATGACGTCAATCACCGTATCCACGCCGCCTTCGACGCCGCCCAGTGATTTATATGACGTATGCACTACAATTGTGTCGCTTTGAATGTTGATTTGTCCGAAGCCTTTGAGCAAGTCTTGTTTGGTTAACATGGTTTTCCTTTTGTTGGACAGGCTTAAGCCTGCCTTATGGTTTTATAAATATTCATCAACACTTCCGAATTCTTCTTCCAATCCGCGCGGGATTCGGCAATGCGCCGCGAAGATTCTCCCAGCGCGGAAAGTTTCCCGCGCGGCTGGTTCATCGCCGCGAGAATTTTCTCAGCAAGGTGATTCGCGTCGCCGTCGCGGAACAGCCAGCCGTTATCGTCCTCGAACACCCATTCTTTATTTGCGGGAATATCCGAGACAAGACACGGCAGCCCGCAGCCAAGCGCTTCCATTAAGGAAACCGACGAGCCGTCCACATGGGATGGGGAGATGTAAATATCCGCCTTATGATACCAGCGCGGAAGGTCGGCTTGCG
>DAOTZP010000306.1:0-29943 GCA_034434265.1 Anaerolineales bacterium
AAGCGAAATTGACCAAGGCGCTCTTTTTACCGTGACGCTGCCAATCCCCTCATTCCAGTCTTGAGCAAAGCATTCATCGAATATATCCGGTTTCACAAGGAGTAATTATGACGAACTATCAGACCCCTCCAGTGGCAAAAACCCCCGTTCAAGGGGAGGTGACAGCGCAAAGTTTGCAGCGCGAACTGGAAAACTTCAAATTTGCGCTCGACCAGCACTCGATTGTTGCCATTACCGATGTAACGGGAAAAATTCTATATGTGAACGATAAATTCACGCAGATTTCAAAATATTCGCGCGAAGAGTTGCTGGGGCAGGACCATCGCATCATCAATTCCGGGTATCATTCAAAAGAATTTATTCGCAGCTTGTGGGTGACCATTGCAAACGGCAAAGTCTGGCGCGGCGAAATTCGCAACAAAGCAAAAGATGGCACATTATACTGGGTGGATACGACCATTGTGCCATTCCTCAACGAGCAAGGCAAACCATATCAATACATTGCCATTCGCACCGATATTACCCAGCGAAAACTGGAACAGGAATTAACCTCCAAACGCGCGGTTGAACTGCAAGCCATCGCTGAAATTTCCACGCAGGCTTCTCAAGCGAATACCGTAAAAGAGATGCTGCAACAGGTGGTGGACTTGACGAAAAGCAGATTTGAACTGTATCACGCGCATATTTACTTGATGGATGAAAATAAAACCAAATTGGTTCTCGCCGCAGGCGCCGGAGAGCCGGGACGCATTATGGTAAATGAAGGGCGCAGCATTCCGCTGGACCATCCGCACTCGCTGGTTGCGCGCGCGGCGCGTACCGGGCAGGGCGCAATTTCCAACGACGTTGCAAAAGAACCGGACTTCCTTCCCAACCCGCTGCTGCCAAACACGCGCGCCGAAATGGCAACCCCCATTATGCTCGGCAATGAAGTGCTTGGCGTGTTGGATGTGCAAGCGGATGTTATCAACCGCTTTACGGAGGAAGACGTCGCCATCAAAACCACCCTTTCCCGTCAGGTGGCTTCTTCTTTGCAAGCCATCCGCCAGTACGAGCTCAGCCAAAAAGTGGCAAGCGATTTGCGCGTGGTGGCGCAGGTCGGTATTGCGACAGCCACCATCACAGATATTAATGAACTGCTGCAAAAAGTGGTGGATTTATCCAAGGAACAATTCAAACTGTATCACGCCCATATTTATATGCTAAACGAAACCGGCGACGCGCTTGAACTTGCCGCAGGCGCGGGCGAGGTGGGGCGGCAAATGGTTGCCGAAGGACGACGCATTCCGATGGACGCGGAGCAATCTCTGGTGGTGCGCGCCGCCCGCAGCGAGCAAGGCGTCATTGCCAATGATGTCGCCGCCGACCCGAACTTCCTTCCCAACCCGCTGCTGCCAAATACGCGCGCAGAAATGGCAGTGCCGATGATTGTGGGCAACAAAGTCATCGGCGTATTGGACGTGCAGTCCGATACAGCCGGGCGCTTTACCGAAGTGGACGTGAACATCAAAACCACGCTTGCTTCGCAGGTTGCGGTTGCGGTGCAAAACGCGCGCAACTTCCAGCAATCCAGAAAACTGGCGGAACGGGAAGCGGCGGTAAACACCATTGCCCAGCGCATTCAAAGCGCAACCAGCATCGAAGACGCGCTGCAAATTGCCGCCCGCGAGCTGGGCCACGCTTTGGGCATGAAGCCCACCCTTGCCGCTGTGGACCCCGCTATTTTGGGCGGCGAGAGTAAAGCCGAATAGGAGCCAAATATGACCCTTTCATCTTCCAATTCTTCCGAACAACGGTTTGGTTTTTGGGCAAGGCTGCCCCTGATTCAAAAAATGTTTATTGCCTTTGGCGCGTTGTTTGTCTTTGCCTTGATTATTGCGGCAGTAAGCTTGTACGGGTTGAATCAAGTGCAGGCACAGTACGAACAAACCCTTTCGCAAGGCGTGGAAGTGCGCCGCCTTGCCACCCTGATTGACGTGGACTTGCTGCGCGCCCGCCGCGCTGAAAAGAACTTTCAACTGCGCTGGCGTATAGAAGGCTTTGATACAGCCTACGCAAACTATGTCACTTCATTCCGCGAAAATATTGCCGCCATGCGCGGACATGTGGATGAAATTGCCCCCTTTGCTCCGGTTGCCGATACCCTCTCCGGCGTGGGATATTCACGGCAGCAATATGAAACCGACATTGCAAACTTAAGACAGTACATTGATATTTACGAAAAAGGCTTTTTAGACCAAGTGGAGGCATACCGCCAAAAAGGGTACGATGAAAACACCGGCTTTGAAGGCGAGTTTCGTACTTATGCCGCAGCGATTGAAAAAGCGATAGCGGGACGCGAAGGACTGGAAACGCTTGAACTTACCTACCTGCGAATCCGCCGTGCGGAAAAAGACTATCTGGCGCGCGGCGACCAAGCCTATGCGGACGATGTCGCGCGTCTGGTGGCACAGCTCAAATTACAAGTCACCGAATCCGAAGGGTTGAATACCTCCCAAAAACTTGCGTTGCGCGACCAATTAGACAAATACCTGCAAGCGTTTAACGGCTTGGTGGAATTGAACAAACAAATTGCAGACCTTGATGAAAATCTCACTCAAGCGGCTGGTTCCGTGGAACCGTTGGCGATTAAGTTGCTGGATATTGGTCAGCGGCTCGGCGCGGAATCAACCGCGCAGGCGCAGGCGCTTGCCAATCAGATTCTTACCATTGTGGTCGCAATTGTCGTTGTCGTGCTTGGTCTTTCGGTGTTGCTGGCGTTTGCCGTCTCGCGTCAGCTCACCGCGCCCATTCTTTCCCTGACCGCCACCGCGCAGGAAATTTCCAGCGGTAACTTTGACATCAAAGCGCAAGTACAATCCGCCGATGAAATTGGCGCGCTCGCAAACGCATTCAATGTGATGACCGACCGTCTGGGCAAAGCGTTTGAAGACGTGCGCCGCCGCGCGCTCGCAGTGCAAACCTCGGCGGAAGTCAGCCGCCGCCTTTCAGTGGCAACCAACATCCGCCAACTGGCAGTGGATGTGGTGGAGCAGGTGCAAGCCGCGTTCAATTATTATCACGCGCATATTTACTTCTTCGACGACGCCCGCGAAAACCTCGTCATGGCAGGCGGCACTGGCGATGCGGGCGCAACCATGCTGGCGCGCGGGCACAAAATTCCACGCGGGCGCGGTTTGGTGGGGCGCGCCGCCGAATCAAACCAGCCCATTTTGGTGGAAGACACCTCCAAAGACCCGGACTGGCTGCCCAACCCGCTGCTGCCCGATACCAAATCTGAAGTCGCCATCCCCATTGCTGCCGGTGATGTTGTGCTTGGCGTGTTGGACGTGCAGCAAAACATCACCAACGGGTTGGATGCGGAAGATGTGGAATTGCTGCAATCCCTTGCCGGTCAGATTGCCATCTCGTATCAAAACGCGCGCGCGTTTGAACAATCCAAAACGCAGGCGGAATTGGAAACGCTGGTGAACACAATCGGTCAAAAAATTCAGCGCGCCGGCTCGGTGGACGATACGCTGCAAATTGCCATCCGCGAGCTGGGCAACGTGCTGGGCGCTTCGCGCGTGCGCGTCAACGTGCAAACGGCGCGGGATACGGTCTCCAATGAAAACTGATAAATGGCTTTCCACAGACAGGAGCGCTTTTATGAAATCTCGTCCTTTCGCGTATTATTTTTCCATTCTGATTGTTTTGATGCTGGTTTTAAGCGCCTGCGCTGCGCCGCAAACCCAATCGCAAAAGAAACCTCTTCGCTTGGGCTGGAGCTTGTACCCTGGCTGGTATCCGTTGGTGATTGCGCAAGAACAAGGTATTTTTGAAAAACATAATGTGGAAGTGGAATTGGTTTTATACCAAGCCTATAAAGATACCGCCCCTCAAATTGCCGCAGGCTTGGTGGACGCGGCAACACTAGTGCTTGGCGACGCGCTGCTGGACGATGTAGCCAACTCCTCCAAAGTGGCGCTGATTACAGATAATTCCAACGGCGCCGACCAGTTAATTGCTTCGCCTGAGGTGATGCGCAACAAGAACTTGAAAGGCAAACGCATTGGCATATCGGCTGGCACATTTGGCGAGCTGCTCGTGCGCGAAATGCTTGCAGACTATAACCTGAAAATCTCCGATGTTGAGCTGGTGGAAGTCTCGCCCGAATCCGTTGCCGATGCCATTCCCGGCGTTATTGATATTGGGCATACCTTTGAACCTTTTGCTTCGCAAGCGCGCGCAAAAGGCAACGGCGTGCTGTTCACCAGCGCCGAAGCGCCCGGCATCATTGTGGATGTCATTGTGTTCACAACCGCCTTTACCAAAGAACGCCCTGAAGATGTGCGTAACTTTATCAATGCCTGGTTTGAGGCGGTGGAATTTTGGCAGAATAACCCCGAACAGGGCAGCAGCATTATTGCCCAAGCCACCGGTCAAAATGTGGAAGATATAAACTTTGAAGGCATTAAGTTCCTTAACCGCGAAGAAAACCTTGCCGCGTTTCAACCCGGCTCGGATACCTCCTCTGTCTTGTACACCGCGAAACTGGAAATGGATTTTCTGATTGCCACCAGCCTTGTGACGCGCCCAGTGGATGTCAATGAACTTCTTGACCCGTCCTTTTTGCGGTAAAGAGCAGCAAGTGTTTTCAAATATGGAGCAAAGTCTATGAACAACTCGAATATTTCCTCATCGGAAACACCTGTACAACCGGCGGAAGGAAAACAGGTTGCGCTTCGCATTGCGTGGGTGATGCTGTTTGCCAGCGTTACGCTGGTCATCTTTTATGCCATTTTGAGCTGGCAAATGCAGGCATGGCAAATGCTTGCGCTGACCGGATTAATCCTTGCTTATAGTTTGGCTGCGGCAGCGAGCATTCGCGCCATTCAAAATGACCAAACCAACAAAGGCTTGTGGGTTTTGATTATCGGCATGTTTGTGGTCTTCCCCGGCGGCACGCTGTTGATTGCCGATGTGGGCATTGCCTTTGCGGTTTCCTGCGTTATCCTTACGCTGGTTGTTGCCCGGGGACTGCCCAGCCGTCAGTTTCGGCTGGCGCTTTCCCTCAGCGTTGTGTCGGCGGCGGCTTCGTTGATACAGGACTTTTTGAATTTGCCGTACCGCTTGAGCGTGCCGCTGTTGCAAACAGTCGTGCCGGTGGTTTCAGTTCTGATTGTTGTCGTTGCTGCATTTTTCTTCATCCGTCAATCGTGGAACACCAGCAACCTGCGTACCAAACTGGTCATCATTCTGCTGCTGGCTTCCTTGATACCCCTTTCAATCATTTCCTTTATCGCGGACTCTAACCAACGCGCTTCTTTGACAGCATCTGCGGATGCAAAACTGCTCAGCGCGGCGGATGTCGTCGCCACCCGTATTGACGACTTTATGCTAAACAATTTGGACCTGATTCGCGCTGAAGGGCGCGCGCCCGCCATTGTGGATTATGTTTCCCTGCCCCCCGAACAACGCTCCGGCAGCCCGGAAGAAGCGCGTATGAATGCCTTTCTGCTTGCCATTTCACGTCAGGACCCTGTTTACATCAACTCGGTCGCCATTCTTGATACAAAAGGAATCACGCTGGCTGATACGGTGGCAAGCCGTGTTGGCGCAAACCGTTCCACCCGCTACTACTTCCAACAAGTGCTTGCCACCCAGCTGCCGTATGCCTCCACGCTGGAATATGACGAAGTTACAAAACACCCGTCCCTTTACTTTGCCGCGCCCATTCGCAATAAAGACGGGGAGTTGATTGGCGTGCTGCGTAAACGCTTCGATGCCGCCATTTTGCAGGAATTCCTTGCCGCTGAAACAGGGTTGGCGGGCGAAGGCTCATTTGCCGTTTTGTTGGATGAAAACTACGTCCGCATTGCGCACGGCGCAAACCGTGACCTTCTTGCCAAATCGGTTGTGCCGCTTAGCCCCGCCAAACTGGTTGAATTGCAGGCAGGGCGCTTTATGCCAGCCGGCACAGTGGAAGAACTTTCCACAAATATTCCTGAATTTAAAGCAGGGCTGGATAACTACCAAACCAAACCGTTCTTTACCGCCGATTTGGCGGTTGGCGAAGACATTGAAGAAGCCGCAGTGGCAAAAACCACCACGCAGAATTGGTATGTGGTTTTTGCTCAACCGCGCGGCATCTTCCTTGCGCCTATCAACACCCAGCGTAACATTAATATTTTTATTGCGTTGGTCATTGCTGCGCTTGCGGCTGTTTTCGGGTTCACCGTTTCGCAAACCATTTCCGGACCTGTTGCCCGCTTGACTCAGGCGGCTGAATCCATTGCAGGCGGGGATATCAATATTCAAGCGAAGGTGGAAACCGGTGACGAAATTGGAACGCTCGCGGCGACCTTTAACCGCATGACTCAACAACTGCGCGATTTCATCGTCACGCTGGAATCCCGCGTGGTAGAACGTACCCGCAACCTTGAACTTGCCGCAGAGGTTGGGCGCACCGTTTCACAAGTGCGCTCGCTCGATGTCATGCTGACCGACGCCGCAGAACTCATCCGCAGCCAGTTTAACTTGTACTATGTGCAGGTCTATCTCGTTAATCCCAGCCAGACTTACCTAAACCTGCAAGCCGGTACCGGCGAGGTCGGCAAACTGCTGTTGGAACGCAAGCATCGCCTGCCATTCAATACCGGCTCCATCAACGGTCGCGCCGCGGTCGAAAGAAAATCCATCGTCATCTCCGATACGGCTCAAAGTCCCACCTTCCGCCCCAACCCGCTGCTGCCGGATACGCGCTCTGAAATGGCTGTGCCTTTGCTGGTTGGCGATAAGGTGGTGGGCGTGCTGGATATGCAAAGCGCCGTCCCCGGCGCGCTGGGGCAGGATGTGCTGCCCGCCTTTGAAGCGCTGGCGGGGCAGATTGCCATCGCCATTCAAAATGCAAACTTCCTTTCTGAAATTGAAGAATCCCGCAAGGAAGTGGAAAAACAAGCGGCACGGCTTGCGCGCAAAAATTATCAGGAATTTTTGGATGCAATTAACAAACCGGAAGCGCTTGGTTTTGTGTTTGAACAAAACACCATTGTTCCGCTGGCAGAGGCGCAGCCGGTGGAAGAACTGCAAAACGCGCTGGTCGAACCTATTTCCGTCAGCGGCGCAGAAATTGGCAATCTGGTGGTTGAACTGGAAGGACAAGCGCCCATTGCCCGCGCCAATGAGTTAATCAGCACGGTGGCGCGCCAAGTGGCGCAGCAAATTGAAAACCTGCGCCTGCTTGAAAGCGCTGAACGCTTCCGCGCCGAGGCGGAAGAAGCATCGCGCCGCCTGACCCGTGAAGGATGGAAGTCCTACGTCCAACGCGAAGGACACAGCCTGAGTTACCTGTACGATTTGAAAGAAGTCCGCCCGGTAAATGGCGATGTGCCTTTGCAGGAAGCCGCCGCCATCCCCTTAAAAGTGCGCGATGAAGTGATTGGAAAATTGGCGGTGATGGACTTGGATGCCAAAGACAAAGAAGCGTTGAATTTGGTCAATGCGGTGGCAGACCGCCTGAGCGCGCACATTGAAGCGCTGCGTCAATTTGAAGAGACAAAACGCAGTCAGGCGGAGTTAAATAAACGCGCCCAACAACTCGCGGCAGTGGCTGAAATCAGTACCATTTCCTCGCAAGAACTGGATATTGAGAAAATGCTTCAAACCGTTGTGTACCTGACACAGAGAAAGTTTGGCTTGTACCATGCCCATGTGTTTACTTTGAATCAAACTACGCAAACGCTTGAAATTCAAGCCTGTGGATGGAAGGAAGGCGACGAACACGAAGGCACGCACGGCACAACCGTTATTCCATTGATGCAGGAGCAGTCTCTGGTGGCGCGCGCAGCCCGCACCAAGAAACCCGTTATCGTCAATGACGTGCGGAACGAACCGGGCTGGCTGCCCAACCCGCTGCTGCCCGATACCGCTTCCGAGCTTGCCGTGCCGCTGCTCGTGGGCGATGAAGTGCTGGGCGTGCTGGATGTTCAATCGGACAAGCTCAATGCCTTCACCGAAGAAGACGCCGCCATTCAAACCACGCTGGCTTCACAGGTTGCCACATCGCTGCAAAACGCGCGCTCCTTCTCGTTGGCGCAAAGACAGGCGGAACGTGAAGCCATGCTTAACGCCATCAGCCAGAAAATTCAAAGCGCCACAACCATTGACGCCGTGCTGCAAATTGCCGCGCGCGAACTTGGTCACGCGCTGGGCGCGCCAATGACGATTGCCCAGTTGAGCATAAAAGACAACAAATAACCCGCCGCAAGCGCAGGAGACTTGATTATGGAACCCGATGAAAAATCGCAAAAGCGGGTGGAGAAACTTTTTACCGACCTTGAGCAGATTGCCAAAGAGCAAGCGCCGCTTGATGGAAAACCGCCCCAACCGCCGCCTCCCTCGCAATCAGAGCATGAGCGCGCAGCCATTCAGGAGATGGATAGCCTGATTGCCCGCATCATGGAGCTTGAATCAAAACTTGCCGAAAGCGAAAAACGCGCGGCGCTTGCGGAAGCGAAGCTTGTTTCTGTTGAGATGCAAAAGAGCGCTTCGTCTTCCAATCCGCCCAAAGTGCAGCCTGCGATTATCTACGAAAAAGAGCAGATTGGTTACGCCTACCGCGAAGACAAAGTACATCCGCTGCAAATGCTTCAACTGCCTGAAGAAGAATTAAAAGAAACGGTGGAAGCGCCGCTCACCGCCAGCGGACAACTGATTGGCGAAATCAAAATCAAACCGCCCGAAGATAAGCCGTGGACGGAGGAAGAGGAACGCCTTGCAAACGCAGTCGCGCAGCAGGTTTCCCTTCAAGTGCAAAATTTGCGCCTGCTTGAAGCCGCAGAACGCGCCCGCGCCGAAGCGATTGCCGCCACCCGCCAGTTTGCGCACGAAAGCTGGCAGGCATTCATGGATGGCATCCGCAACCACGAGCGCGTTGGCTATAAATACGACCAGGCAGCCGTTGAACCATTTGACGCGCCCAAGCCACCCGACTTTGACTATCAGGAAACGGTCAAAGTATTGGATGAACAAGTTGGCAGCCTGTTCGTCAAATCGAACCCCAACAAACCGTTGACCGATGCTGACCGCGCCATGATTTCCGCGATTGCCCAGCGCGTGGCGCAGCAGGTCGAAAGCTTGCGCCTGCTTGCAGATGCTTCGCGCGCCCGCGCCGAAGCCGAAGAAGCCACCCGCCGCCTTAGCCGCGAAAGCTGGCAGGCTTATGCCCAGCGCGTGCAAACCACAGGCTACGCATACGACAGCGTAAAAGTCACCCCGTTGGAAAATGTGGGCTCCATCAGCAATATCAGTTATGTGCATCCGCTGACGGTGCGCGGCGAGACCATCGGTCAAATTGCGGTGGCGGATGCGAATATAACGCCCGAAGCGGCGGAACTTGCCGCGCAAATTGCAGCCCGTACCAGCGAGCAATTGGAACGTTTGCGCCTGACGCAGGAAATCGAAAAACGCGCCTCCGAACTTGCCACTGTGGCGACGGTATCCTCTGCGGCTGCCACCACCCTCAATCCCGAAGACTTGCTTCAACAAGTGGTGGATTTGACCAAAGAACGCTTTAACCTGTATCACGCCCACGTTTATCTTGCGGATGAGTCTTGGAACACACTGCTGCTTGCCGCAGGCGCGGGGGAGGTGGGCAAGCAGATGGTCGCCACAGGGCACGCCATTCCAATGGACCATAAAACCTCCATTGTGGCGCGCGCCGCCCGCGAGCGTAAAGCCATTATTTCAAACGACTTGCGCAGCGACGCAGACTTTCTTCCCAACCCGTTGCTGCCCGAAACCCGCTCCGAAATGGCAGTGCCAATGCTGGTTGGCGATAAAGTCCTCGGCGTGCTGGACGTGCAATCTGATGTTCCCAACCGCTTTACCGATGAAGACGTGAACATCAAGTCCACGCTTGCCGCGCAGGTAGCCATTTCGCTGCAAAACGCGCGCTTATATGCGGAGCAGGCTGCCACAGTGACCCAGTTGCGCGAGCTTGACCGCTTGAAATCTTCCTTCCTTGCCAATATGTCGCATGAGTTACGCACCCCGCTCAACTCCATTCTCGGTTTTGCAGATGTCATGCTGGAAGAGCTCGATGGTCCCCTCACCGACAACATGCGTAACGACCTCGGTCTGATTTACAAAAACGGGCAGCATCTTCTTCACCTCATCAACGATGTGCTGGACATGGCGAAGATTGAATCCGGCAAGATGAACCTCAACCCCGAAACCTTCAACCTTGAAGAAATCATCACCGAAGTCACCAGCATTACCGCCCCGCTTGCCAGCGAAAAGAATCTTTCCCTTTTTATTGAGCCGGATTCCGACCATGAAATTAACATTTACGCCGATAAAATCCGCATCCGTCAGGTGTTGATTAATCTTGTCAATAATTCCATCAAATTCACCGAAAAGGGTAAAATCGCCATACGGGCAATGCGCGAAGAAAATCATGTATTGATTAGCGTGAAAGACACGGGCATTGGCATTCCGCCGGAACAATTGGAATCCATCTTTCAGGAATTTACACAGGTGGATACATCCACCACGCGCAAAGTTGGCGGAACCGGCTTGGGCTTGCCCATCAGCCGCCGCTTGATTGAAATGCACGGCGGGCGTTTGTGGGCTGAAAGTACCGGCGTAAATGGCGAAGGCTCTGTTTTTTACATCTTCCTGCCCATTGAAGCGAAAATCGAAAAAGAACAACAACAAAAAGCGAGATAACAATGGCAAGACCAAAAACCCTGCAATGCGTATTGTGCGGCAACCAGCAGCCTTACGAACCGTTCGTGCCGACCGCCTGTAACCAATGCCAATCCTTATGGCTGGAAGCGAAATACGACTACGATGCTTTCAAGCGGGATATTTTGCGCGGACTTCCCAACCGCCCGCGCAATTTGTGGCGCTTTCAAGATGTTCTTCCGCTGGATAACCCCTCCGCGCTGGATTTATACCCCGCAGGCGGGACGCCGCTTTGGCTGTCGCATCGTTTTGCAGTGAACCTCGGTCATCACCAAGTGTATTTCAAAGATGAGCGTTACGGACCGACCAGCTCGTTCAAAGACCGTCAGGCGGCGGTGGCGGTTGCGGCAATGAATGAAAATAACATCCGCGAGGCGGTCATTGCCTCAACGGGCAACGCGGCAGTGGCATACGCGGCAGCCTGCGCGCGCGCGGGGATTAAACTTTGGGTGTTTATGACCAGCCTTGTTCCGCAGGAAAAACTGCGCGAGGCGGCATTGTTCGGCGCGGAAGTGATTCGCGTCAGCGGCAACTACGACCAGACCAAGCAAATTGCCAGCCAGTTTGCCCAACGCCGCAACCTGCATCTGGACCGCGGCGCAAGTTCCATCCCTGCCCGCGAATCCATGAAAACCATCGCCTATGAAATTGTGGAACAGCTTGGCTGGCGCGCGCCCGATTGGTACATTCAAGCCGTCAGCGGCGGCATGGGACCGCTGGGCGTGTATCATGGCTTCAAAGAAATGTACGATATGGGGTTGATTCACCGCATTCCCAAAATTGCCATCATTCAGGCAGAGGGCTGCTCGCCGATGGTAAAAGCCTTTAAGGCGGATAAGGAAGTCGCAGACCCCGAAGTGCCGGATACCCGCATCATCATCCTTTCCACAGGCGACCCCGGCAAAACCTATACCTATCTTTATAAAGTCCTTAAGCAATATGGCGGAACAATGGAATCGGTGACAGACGCGCAGGCGTTTGAAGCAATGCGCGCGCTGGCAAAGAGCGAAGGCATGGCAGTCGAACCCGCCACGGCGGTTGCGTATGCGGGTTTGCAAAAAATGCTCGCTCAAAAAAACATCGGCAAGGATGAGGTGGTGGTGGTCAATTGCACGGGGCATACCTTCCCTGTTGAAAAGCATGTGCTTGGCGACCAATGGGCGGTGGACGTGCATTTGAGCAAAGACCAAAGCCCCGCCCCGCAGGAAGGCTTGCAAGCCGCGCTTGAAAATTTGGATGAGCGCGCAACCACCGTTTTGCTTGTGGATGACAACTCGGACGATGCCACCCTCATTCGCCGCCTGCTGGAAGGCAAGAAGTCATATCGCGTGTATCATGCCAAAGACGGCTGGGAAGGGCTGGCAATGGCGCGCCAACACCTGCCTGATTTAATTGTCAGCGACCTGACCATGCCCGGCATTGACGGTTTTGGTTTTGTTGAAGAGTTAAAACTTGACCCGCGCACAAAAGATATTCCTGTTGTGGTGGTCAGCGCGAAAGACATCACCGACGAAGAGCGCAAACGGTTGAACGGTCACATTGAAGCTTTGTATCAAAAGGGTTCTTTGCCCACGCGCAAATTTGTGGATAAAGTGATTAACGTAATCGAAGATAAAAACGGAGCGTAAGGAGAACATTTTAATCATGGGAAGCACCATTTTGTACATTGAAGACAACCCGGATAACATGATGCTGGTAAAGCGCGCGCTTGAATCGCGTGGATATACTCTGTTGCAAGCCATGACCGGAGTGGAAGGCGTATCCGCCGCTGAAAACAATGAGGTTGACTTGATTTTATTGGATATCAACCTGCCCGATATTGACGGTTACGAAGTAGCGCGGCGGCTGCGGGGCAGCAGCAAAAAACAGTTGGGGTACGTTCCCATTATCGCCGTGACGGCAAACGCGCTCAAAGGCGACGCCGAAAAAGCGCTTTCCGCCGGATGCGATGTGTATATGTCCAAACCGATTAACATCCGCGAGTTATGGGCGCGGGTTGAGGCTTTTGTTCCCTCTCCCAAACCAAAAGTATAGTCTCTTTATCAATGCAAAACAACAACGCTGCAAAAGTCATATCCTATCTGACGGATATTCAATGCTCCGGCTGTGGAAAAATGTATTCGGCAAAGGAAGTACACACCTTTTGCCCGGATTGCCAATCCCCCCTGCTGGTTAATTATGATTTGAATCAAGCGCGCCAGCAACTGGACCGGAATGAAATGACCGCCCGCCTTAAAGGGATGTGGCGCTGGCATGAATTTCTTCCCGTGCAAGACCCTGCAAACATGGTATCGCTCGGCGAAGGGGATACGCCTTTACTGAAACTCCCCCATGTTGAAGAGACGCTTCACATGCGGAATGTATATGTCAAGGATGAAAGCAGTAACCCCACCGGGTCGTTTAAAGCGCGGGGACTTTCCTCCGCTGTTTCCAGAGCAAAAGAACTTGGCATTGAGAAGGTCATCATCCCCACGGCGGGCAACGCCGGCGGCGCAATGGCGGCTTATGCCGCGCGCGCAAAAATGAAAGCCTTGATTTACATGCCCAAAGATACGCCAACCGCAAATATCGAAGAAAGCCGCATCGCCGGGGCGGAAGTGATTCTGGTGGATGGACTCATCAGCGACGCGGCGGGCATGGCGGGGGAGAAAGCGCGCGAGGAAGGCTGGTTTGACCTTTCCACTTTCAAAGAGCCATACCGCATGGAAGGCAAAAAAATCATGGGCTACGAGCTGGCGGAAGCGTTTGGCTGGGAACTGCCCGATGTCATTGTGTACCCCACCGGCGGCGGAACAGGCTTGGTGGGGATGTGGAAAGCCTTTGAAGAATTGGAACAACTGGGCTGGCTGAACAGTACCAAACGTCCGCGCATGGTTTCGGTGCAGGCGGAAGGCTGCGCCCCCGTAACAAAAGCCTTTGAGAAAAAAGCCGAATTTTGCGACTTTTGGATTAACGCGCACACCATTGCCTCCGGCTTGCGCGTGCCAAAAAGCTTTGCCGATTCGCTCATTCTTAAAGCGTTATATGAAAGCAACGGCATTGCGGTTTCCGTCAGCGATGCCGAGATTTCACAAGCCCAGCGCGAACTTGCCAAGGCGGAAGGAATTTTTGCCGCGCCCGAAGGCGCCGCCACCTTTGCCGCATTGAAAAATCTCATCGCGCAAAAGTGGATTCATCCCGACGAGCGCGTGGTGATGTTCAACACAGGGTCGGGATTAAAATATTTGGATATATTGAATTCGTAAAACAAAAAACAGCCTTTACACGGCTGTTTTTTTGTTTAATCTCTTTTCTTGCCAAAGCCTCAATTGTTTTTCTAAAACTTAATCACCGACGGGGAAATTTTTAACTCATCAATTAATTGATTCAACTCGCTGTCGGATAATCTTCTGCCCTTGCCCGCGTAGGCGGTGAGCATGGCTTCGTTCATGTTTGTGCCGAACGAGCGCCCGTCAAATCTCGGCGTGGATGTAATCACCATCTTTGCGCCGCGTTCTTTCAGCAGGGCGATGTTTTCCTCAGTGGTGGTGTTGGTGACAATCGTCTTGCCTGACAGGTTTTTCGGCATGTACTTTCGCATAAAGAGAAAATCGCCCGCAATCAAATCTGATTCTTCAAAATACTTTACATACTTTGGCTCATGCTCCGCGCCGTCGCTGCCGTAGAAAATCATATCCAGCGGAAAGCGGCTGACCAGCGGAAGCATCATCCGCGCAGCGCGTTTGAAGGCGGGCAAGCCATAAATGGGCAGGGGAACGCCCAGCCCGACCATTAAATCGCCGAAGACGGTTTTTTCCGCAACTTCGCAAACGGCTTCGGCGAGTCCGAGCCTGTCCACTGCCACGGGGATGAATGCCTGCTTGAATTTCACCTCCCCAATTTGCGGTTTGAGCAATTCAAACACGCGGCGTTCCAGCGTATGTTTCAGCCCGCGCCCGTCGCACAGCGGAGTTTTGCTCACGCCTTCGACCAACTTCAACGCGGCATACAGCGGATATTCCCTGCCGTCCAGCCTCAGGTATAAATCCACGCCGCCGACTCCAAACGCGTCTATTTTTCCATCCAAATCAAGGTACATCCGGCGGGCTTTTTTCGCGTCGCCATCCGTGCCAATGCGCTCGACAAGAATGTCCACACCGTTCAAATTAACGGTTACGCTTTTATCGCGTTTTGAACTTCCCAAACTGATGCTGACTGCGTGTTTCATGGATTTTCAATCTCCTATGCTATAATTTTTTTGGAGCTGTTTATGCCAGCGAAAAAAACAACCACCAGAAATACAATTCGCAAAAAAAAGAAATTTATCATTCCGCGAAAAAAAATAGCTGTTTTTTGCGAGCGTTGGGGCGTGACTGAATTTTCGTTATTTGGCTCCGTATTGAGGGATGACTTTCGTCCCAAAAGCGATATAGATGTCATGCTTGTCATCAAGCCTGATGCGCCGATTGGGTTATTTGAATTTGTCGAAACGCAAATGGAACTTGAAAAAATATTTAAACGGAAAGTAGACCTTGTGGAAAAAGCAGGCATCCGAAATCCGTATCGTAGGAAAGAAATATTAAACACAGCAAAGGTGATTTATGCCACAGAGTCGTAAACAGCCTGAATCATATCTGTGGGATATGCGCGAAGCCGCCAGCACAATTACTGAATTTATGCGCGGCGTGAAGTTTCATAAATTTGAGAAAAATAAAATGCTGATTTCAGCAGTGGAACGTCAACTGCTCATCGTTGGAGAGGCGGCGGTTCATATTTCTCCTCAGTACAGAAAACAACATCCTGAAATTGCGTGGGAAATTTTTATCCGATTTTGTAATGTTCTTGCTCATGAATATGGTGAAACTTTGCTAAATCGTATATGGCTTGTTGCTACTGTCAGCATTCCTGAGTTGCTTGCTGTTCTTCCTAACTTGCTTCCAAAGGAAGAAGAAGGTTAACTTCCCACAAACGGATTAAATCTTTTTTCGTACCCAACCGTTGTCTCTTCGCCGTGGCCGGAAAGCAGGCGCGTTTCATCGGGCAGGGTAAAGATTTGCTCGCGGATGCTTTTTTCGAGCGTGTGCCAATCTCCGCCGGGCAGGTCGGTGCGCCCGACGCTGCCGCGAAAAATGACATCGCCGCAAAAGCAGATTTTTTCAGCGGGGACGTATAACACGCAATGCCCTTTGGTGTGACCGGGCGTGTAGCGTACTTCAAATTCATTCGAGCCAAGCTTCATCTTCATGCCGTGAACGAAATCAATCGTCGGTTCGGGACCCGGGTCAATATCCAAACCAAAGAACGCCCCCCCGCCGCCCGCCCGCCAGAGGACGTGGTCGTTTGGATGCAGGGCAACCAAAGGCAGCGGGTTGAGAGCATCCGCGATTTGCGCCGCCCCGCCGATATGGTCAAAATGGGCGTGCGTGTACCACAGGTGACCGATTCGCCATCCACGCTGTTGGGCGGCGCGAAGAATCACATCGCCATCCCACGAAGGGTCAATCACAACCGCTTCTTTTGTTTCAGGGTCGGCAGCGAGGTAAGCGTTTGTTTGCGCGGGTCCAAGTACAAAAGAGATGATTTCAAGCATGAGCGTTCCTTCTGTTGTTGTACGCAACTGTATTCGCAATGGAGATAAGAATCAACCCCGCCGCAAGCGGATAAATGATGAACGGGTTGCGTTCAAAGATAAAGCCAGCCAGCGGCGGCACAAGGATGAAAATAATGGCGTAAGCGGTTTCAAGCGTGCCGTACATTAAACCCATTTGCGATTCATGCACAAGTTCGCGCGCCTGCGCTTGCGCCATCGGTCTCGCGGCGCGGAAGCCGCCCATGAGGAAGTAGCCAAGCATCAGCGAGGGCAGTCCCATGCTTTTCCATGTCATCAATGCAAACAGGATGACGCAAAACTGGGCAATGATGAATCCATAACGCGGTTTGATTTTGCTCACGGCAAGAGTCAGCAGGGCGTTGCCCAGCGCGCCCGCCGAAAATATCAACCCCGTATCGCTAAGCGACAGTTGGCGGATGTCTTTCAAAAAATTGGGCGTAAGCGGCTGGGCAAGGTACATGGAAAAAGCGGCAAACGTAACCACTCCCAAAAATATAATGAAACTTTGATTTTTCCACAAACTGACCGGCGGCGATGTTTCGTCATGTTTATCGAGCGGCTGCGGTTTGATGAAAAGCATAAAGAGATTTGACAACAGAAATACGAAAATGGCGGCGGTGTAACTTGCCTTCATGCCGTATGCGTCCGCAATCCATCCGCCGGTGACGGGACCCAGCGACATGCCGATATTGAATGAAGCGGAGATGATGGAAAGGGCGGTGCCGATTTGCCATTTGCCCCGCGCGGCGGTGACATAACTGCTGAGCGGCGAGGAAACAAACGCGGTCAACCCATACCCGAACAACCCCGCAAGATACAAAGCAAGACTGCCTGTAAACGCCATGACCGCAGTGGAAATAAGACCAAGAATCCACGCGGCAATTAAGAGCGGGCGGCGTCCAATGCGGTCGGCGAGATGTCCGCCGGGGATGTGCATGAGCAGCATGAAGAATCCCATCGCGCCGAGCGCGAATCCGATTTGCTGTTCGCTGAGCGAAAATTGGCTGCTTAAATAAATTGGCACAAAGTTAAAAAACATGCCTTCGCCGAATCCCCATAAAAACAGGGCGGCAGCAATAAAAATGAGACTTTGATTCAAATTTTCCTCGATTTATCGCTTGTCTAATAAATAAGTAAACTTTTCACCGAAAATCACGAGATAAAACGACATTTTGGACTTACTTATTTATGCGATACTCTGTAGTTTTCAACCCGTTGAATAAACTCATGCGCAATTTGGAAAACGCGGGCGCGTTCCGCGTCGCGCGTGATGACATGCCCCGACTTTTCAACGTAAAATTTCGATTTGTCCTTTACCGTCAGGGCTTGATAAATGCGTTCCATGTTTTCAGGCGCGACATAAGTATCGTTGTGCGAGTGCATCAAACACACCGGCACATTGATTTTTGGAATCGCCGCGCGCATTTTGGCAAGCAGCAGCGCCAGTTCCGCGCCGGACCGCACGGGGTTGAGCGGGTATGAAATGTGGTCTTTGTACGCTTCCTTGTCGAACCACGTTGCGCCGGGCTCTTCTTTTGTTTTCTTCATATAGGTCACGAAATAACTTGCCAGCCAAATCTGCCAAGCGGGATACGGGGCAGGCAGGTCATACGGCGCGGACATGGCAATTACGCCTTTTACATCGAGTCGCGTGGACATGAGCAGACTCAACGCGCCGCCCATCGAAAGCCCGGCGAGAAAAATTGTATCCGCCGCGCCGCGCAGGATGTTGTAACCGTCTTCAACTGACGCCGTCCAATCCGTCCAGCGTGAGCGTACCATGTCTTTGGGGCGGGTGGCGTGTCCCGCCAGCCGAATCCCCAAACAGGAATATCCCTGTTTATTAAGGTATTCTCCCATCCAGCGCATTTCTTTGGGCGTGCCTGTGAATCCGTGTATGAGCAAAATCCCCGTTTTGTTTCCTTGCAGCAAAAAAGGTTCGGTTGTGGAAATGGTTTGTGTATTCACGCCTTGATTATATCAACGAGTCCGCGCAGCCCCAACTCGTAAGACCGCCAGCCGAATCCCGTCACCTTGCCTTTGCACACCGCCGAGACCAATGACTTGTGGCGGAACTCTTCCCGCGCGTACACATTCGATATATGCACTTCGATAACGGGAATGGCGATTGCGCCAATCGCGTCTCTTAAGGCAACGGATGTGTGGGTGTACCCGCCCGGGTTGAACACCACACCCGCCGCCCATGTCCGCGCGTCTTGCAGCGCGTCAATCAACGCGCCCTCGTGATTCGATTGCAGGCAGGTCACTTCCGCGCCGAGCTCTTTTCCCAGCGCAATCATTTTTTCGTTGATGTCGTTCAAGGTCATTGAGCCGTAAATTTCGGGCTCGCGCGTTCCCAACAAATTTAAATTCGGTCCGTGTAAAACGAGTATCTTCATGCTTGCTCCTTGTAGTAATTGGTAATTGGAGATTGGTAATTGCTGTTTACCATTTACCATTTACTAATTACCATTTACTAATCTCTAATCACTTCTTCCAAATCCATCACTTCCACCAACTCCACCTTCCCGATTTCCACTGGCAGCGCAAAGCGGACGGCTTTGGCGGTTTTCTTTTTATCTACCCTCATGGCTTTGATGATTTCATCGCGCGGCATTCCATCGGGGATTTTGGTCGGCAGCCCCAAAGTTTTTAACGCCGCCTCGATTTTTTCCACCACAGCCTGAGGCGTCAGCCCGATTTTTTGCGCGTATCTCGCTTCGACGACCATGCCGATTGCAATCGCTTCTCCATGACGCAGTTCAAACTTGCTGACCAATTCCACCGCATGTCCCACCGTGTGACCGAGATTCAGCGCGGCGCGGAATCCTTTCTCATACGGGTCCTCTTCGATGACCTTGATTTTTACCGCCATTGCGCGTTTGACCAGCGCCTCGAGATTTTGCTTCACCCAATCCATACCGCGCGCGCACAGGTCAAATAATTCAGGGTCGGAAATGATTCCATGCTTGACCACTTCCGCCATGCCTGAAATCAGTTCGCGCTCCGGCAGGGTGGATAAAAACCGCGCGTCCGCTACAATCAACTTGGGCGGGTAAAATGCGCCAATCAAATTTTTTCCTTCGGGCAAATCGAATCCCGTCTTGCCGCCGAGCGAAGCATCCACCATGCCAAGCAGGGTGGTGGGCAGCGCAATCCAATCAATTCCGCGCATGTAACTCGAAGCCGCGAAGCCGACCATATCGGTCACCACGCCGCCGCCCAAAGCAATCACCGTGCTTTTGCGGTCAAGCCCGTTTTCGAGGAAGGCTTTCCACAGCGCGTGAACCGTTTCGAGGGTTTTGTGTTCTTCGCCAGCGGGGATGACGAATGATTTTATGCCGCCAAATTTTTCAAGGTGATGTTTGGCGACGTTTTCATCGGTGACAATTAAATTGCCGTAGGGTAAATTTGAAATTTTCCCTACAAGCACATCGTAATTCCCCATCGCGGAGAGATGATGACGCCCCAAAAGAATTTGCGCGGCGAAGGCATTTTGCCCGGCGGATTTTCCGTCCACGCGCAGTTGCAGCGGGAAGGAGTGGTAATGCTCGCGGCGTTTTTGCAGCAGCGAAGTTAACTTGCTTTGCAAGTCGCCTTCCAGCAATGGGCGTTTTCCTGCTTGCGGCGCGATTCTTTCGAGGAGGGTGTTGAACTCCGCCATGAGCAGCAGAATCTGCCCGTTCGATTCCGCAACCGCGCGGTTTTCATCGCGCAGCAACGCGCCGCCGCCAAGCGCGATAATCGAATCATGTTCATTCAAAATGCTTTTCAGCGCGGCGGATTCCAAATCCCGGAATGCTGCTTCGCCTTGTTGCTCCATAATTTGCGTAATGGACATGCCCGCGTTTTGTTCAATCACGCGGTCAAGGTCAACGAAGGGGAGTTTGAGGTTGGCGGCAAGTTGCTTGCCAATAGTGGATTTGCCGGAGCCGGGGGGACCGTAGAGGAAGATGTGAGGCATGTGGTTGGTAACTGGTGATTGGTAATTGGTAATTGGAGATTCAATTACCAATTACTAATCTCTAATTACTTTTTTATTCCCAAAAAATGTGCGGATAATTGTCGATTGCCAAATCTTCGAGCGTGGCTTTGCGGAGCGATTCAAAGCGCGGTTTAATTTCGTTCAGCGAGTCGCCGCCGAGTTTTTCGAGCAGCGCGTCCGCGAGGACAAAGGCGACCATCGCTTCCAAAATTGGCACGGCGCGGGGGACGGGGCAAAAGTCGGAGCGTTCGTATTGGGTGGGCGCGTTTTGTCCGCTGGCGAGGTCAACGGTTTGTTGGGGCAGCAGCGTGGTGGCGATGGGTTTCATTGCGGCGCGGATGATGATGGGCTGTCCGTTGCTAATGCCGCCTTCAATGCCGCCTGCGCGGTTGGAAGAGCGAAGTAATTGGTGATTGGGAGATTGGTAATTAGTAATTGGTAATTGAATGGGGTCATGAGACTCAGTGCCAAGTCGTTTTGCGTTTTCAAACGCATCGCCGATTTCAACTCCTTTGATGGCTTGCACGGACATGACCGCGTGCGTTAACTTCGCTTCGAGCCTTCTGTCCCATTGGGCAAAACTTCCCAAGCCAGGCGGAACATTGAGCGCGGCAATTTCCAGCACGCCGCCGAGCGTGTTTTTGCCGTGAATGGTTTTTTCAATTTCCGCGCGCATATCGCTTGCCGCTGAGTCAATCGGGCAGCGCACATCGGATTCTTCGGCGCGGGCGAATCTTTCTTCGTAAGGCATGTCGCCAAACGCGGCTTGTACGTTGCCAATCGAAGAAACGTATCCGCCCACGATGATTCCAAACTGGGCGAGGAAATGCTTGCACACCGCGCCCGCTGCAACGCGCATGGTTGTCTCGCGGGCGGAGGCGCGTTCCAGCGCGGGGCGCAAATCTTTGTATCCGTACTTCACCGCGCCCGTTAAATCCGCATGACCGGGTCGCGGCGCGGTCATCGCTTTAATTTCTTTGCCCTTCCATTTCACATGGTCGTTATTTTGTACCAGCAGCGCAATCGGCGCGCCTGTGGTTTCTCCGCCCATTACGCCGCCAAGAATTTGCGCGGTGTCTTTTTCGATTTTCATGCGCCCGCCCGAACCGTATCCCTGCTGGCGGCGGGTTAATTCTTTGTTGATGATGTCCGTTGATAAAGGCAAACCGGCGGGCATTCCATCGAGAATAGCAGTTAAGGATGGTCCGTGTGATTCGCCTGCGGTGAGAAAACGTAAGGGCATGGGGTCTCCGTAATTGGTGATTAGTCATTGGTGATTGCGTTGAATAAAATTTCACGCGGGGGATTGCAGCCCGTCCAGATTTGAAAGGCGCGCGCGGCTTGTTCAACGAGCATACCGGGTCCGGTTGTGGCGAAAAGTCCCTGCGCGCGGGCATTTTTGACGAGTTTGGTTTCACGCGGGTTGTAAACTAAATCATAAATGAATGTGTTTTTGTTCAAAGCAATATTTTCGGGCAAGGGCGATGCTTCGGTGTTGGGCTTCATGCCAAGCGGGGTGGCGTTGACAATCAAAGATGAAGAGTGAAAGATGAAGGGTGAAAAATCCGTAACTTGTAACTTGTAACTTGTAAATGAGTCCGCGAGTTGTTGGGCTTGTTCAATTCGTCTTGCGGCAATGGTCACATCCCAGCCGTCGTTTAATAACGCATACACAACAGCTCTTGCCGAACCGCCAGCGCCCAAGACCAATGCAGATTTGCCAATCTCCAACCTCCAATCTCCAATAAATTTCTTCAAGTCCGCTAAAAAACCCGCCGCGTCGGTATTTTCGCCGATGAGTTTGTTTTCTTTAAGGTAAATTGTATTCACCGCGCCGATGTTTTTTGCGGTGTCGGTTAATTCATCCATCAACGGGATTACATTTTGTTTGTGCGGAATGGTGACGTTCAGCCCGTGAATTTCTTCCGCGCGGACGCGATGGAGTAAATCTTTTAAGCCTTGTAAATCTTGCGGGTGAATGGAGAATAGAGAGTAGTTTCCCTGCAAGCCGCAAGATTTGAGCGCGGCGGTGTGAATTTTGGGAGAGAGGGAATGCCCGAGAGGGTAGCCGATTAAGCCCAAATGGTAAATGGTAATTGGTGATTGATGATTGGGATTCATGCAGGTTGATTTCTCAATTGGTCAAGCGTTTGAAAGAAATTGGGAAAGGTTTTTGAAACACATGATGGGTTTTCAATGGTCACACCGTCAAAGCGCAAGCCGATTAATGAAAAAGCCATTGCCATGCGGTGGTCGTTGTAGGTTTGAACGTTTGCAGGCTGCAAAGTTGCGCATGGATAAATCGTCATGCCGTCTTCGCGTTCTTCTACATTCACGCCGAGTCGTTTAAGTTCATTACAGGTCGCGCTGATTCTGTCCGTTTCTTTAACTCGCGCGGAGGCAATTCCGCGAATGGTGGTGGGCGATGATGCAAACGGGGCAATTGCGGCGAGGGTTTGCGCGGTGTCGGGGATGTCGCGCATGTCCACGTCGAGACCGGCAAGTTGCGAGTTGCATGTTACACATAATGCGTTTTCTTCTTCGGTAATGACACATCCCATTTGTTGAAGGACGTCTAAAAATTTAATATCGCCTTGCACGGAGTTGCGTGAAATGTTTTCGACTTTGACCGTTCCGCCGCAGATGGCAGGCGCGGCGAAGAAGTATGAGGCGGCGGAGGCGTCTGACTCAACAGGATACGAGTTACGAGTTGCGGAGCGTGTATCTTGTACCTTGTAACTCGTAAGCGGCACACGAAAATATTCATACCCGCGCCGTTCTACTTCCACGCCAAAGTCTTTCATAATCGAAAGCGTCATATCCACATACGGTTTGGAGTTGAGTTCGGTGGCGACTTCGATTTCGATGGGGCTTTGGGCATAAGGCGCAACCATCAGCAGCGCGGATAAAAATTGAGATGAGATGTCGCCCGCGATTTTTGTTTTTCCGCCGCGAAGTCCGCTGGCAATAACTCTTACAGGCGGACACACTGGATACTGATTACTGATTACTGGTTTCACTTGTGCGCCAAGTTGACTCAATGCCTCGACCAAATCGCCTATCGGTCTTTCCCGCATTCGCGGCTCGCCATCGAGGATATATTCGCCGTGACCGAGAGTCAAAAACGCGGTGAGGAATCGCGCGGCGGTTCCCGCGTTGCCGATGAACAGTTCCGCCTGCGCTGCGGGGATTTTTCCGCCCAAGCCTGTGACCGTCATTGCGGAATTGGCTTCATCGAGTTGCACGTCAAAGCCGAGGGTTTGCAGCGCTTTGGCAAAGTAACGCGAGTCGTCGGAGAAGAGCGCGTTGGCAAGGCGTGTTTTTCCGTCCGCAAGGGAGGCGATTAATAAGGCGCGGTTGGTCAGCGATTTGGAGCCGGGCACGCGGACAGCGGCATTGAGCGCATGGGGGATGAGTTGAATGCGGAGGGAAGACATGAGGGTAATTGCTAAGTGGTGATTAGAGATTGGAGATTAGGTTGACATACGTTTCTTTGGATTTGTTTAGGATTTCTTCGAGTTCGGCGTAATTTTCATTTTGCAAAGCAGTTTCGATTTGTGAGAGTTCATGCTGCATTCGATGAAGGGCGTTTAGCACATTTTCGCGGTTGGTTTGCAGCACGCCCAGCATCATGGACGATGAAGTACCCGCGAGTCTGCTGGTGGATTTGAATCCGGGTCCGATGAAGGGGGCTGCTTCTTCGGGCGTGGAGCTTGCCAGCGCGGAGGAAATCAAAAAGGGCAGGTGACTTGTCGCGGCGAGGATGCGGTCGTGGTCTGCGGCGGCGAGAATTTTAACCTTCGCGCCCAACGCTTCAATGATTTGATGCGCGGCGGAAAATGCGCGGGGCGAGGTGCGTTCCAGCGGAGTGAGCAAAAACGGCGCGGCGTAATACAACGTGCGTTCGGCGTTTGCCAGCGAGAGTTTTTCTTTTCCGCAAATGGGATGCCCGCCGATGGGGTCAAAGTTGGCGGGCAGGTTGGACATGGCTTCGACGATTAATTGTTTTGTCGAACCCAAATCCATGACGATGCAGGGATGAGAGATGGTAATTTGTAATTGGTTAATGAGCGCAATAATAGATGGCACAGGCGCGGATAGAATAACAACGTCAAAATCGGCGGGAAGGCTGGCGGGGTCGTTTGAGGCGTAGTCCACAATTTGCTGTGCGAGAGCCAGTTCGAGGGTGGATGAATCCGCGTCTATTCCATAAATTGCGGCGCACTTTCCGCGTAATCCCAATGCCAGCGAGCCGCC
This sequence comes from Anaerolineales bacterium, assembly GCA_034434265.1. Lineage (GTDB taxonomy): Bacteria > Chloroflexota > Anaerolineae > Anaerolineales > Villigracilaceae > Villigracilis. The sequence goes on from DAOTZP010000306.1 coordinate 24,561, forward strand.
CATCAAGCCGAGTCCGATGATGGCAATGCGGGAGGATGCGAGGTGAAAATTTGAGTCCATCGGTAAATGGTCATTGGGGATTGGTAATTGGAGATTGAAATTACCATTTACCAATTACCAATCTCCAATCTCTAATTTACTAACTTTCGTTCCACCGCTTCCGCCACCGCTTTGAGTTGCTTGACCATTTTTGCGAAGGCTTCGGGCGTGAGCGATTGCTTGCCATCTGAGACTGCCTTTGCCGGGTCGGGGTGGACTTCGACAATGATGCCGTCCGCGCCTGCGGCGACGCCCGCTTTGGCAATTGCGGAAACAAAATCGGAATCGCCTGTTGAGTGAGACGGGTCGAGAATGACGGGAAGATGCGTTAACTTTTTAAGAACGGGAATGGCGTTGATGTCGGTGGTGTTGCGCGTGGCGGTTTCAAAGGTGCGGATGCCGCGCTCGCAGAGAATCACTTTGTTGTTGCCGCCGTTGAGGATGTATTCGCTCGCCATCAGCATTTCTTCGATAGTGGCGGACATGCCGCGTTTGAAGAGAACGGGCGTGCGCGTTTCCCCCAACGCGCGCAGCAGGTTAAAGTTTTGCATGTTGCGCGCGCCGAGTTGAAAGACATCCACGTATTTTTTCATCATCTCAATTTGAGATACAGCCATCACTTCCACAACGATGGGCAAGCCTGTTTTTTCGCGCGCTTCGACCATGTATTCCAAGCCTTCTTCGCCGAGACCTTGAAAGGCATACGGCGAGGTGCGCGGTTTGAATACTCCGCCGCGCAGCGCGTTTGCGCCCGCTTCTTTGACGGCGATTGCGGTTTCAATGATTTGATTGCGGCTTTCCACCGAGCAGGGTCCCGCAATGATGGGGATTTCAGTTCCGCCGATGGTGAAGCCGTCCAAATTGAAAACTGAATCCGCTTCGTGGAATTGGCGCGAAGCAAGTTTGTATGGTTTGGAAATGCGCTGCACTTCCAGCACGCCGGGGAGGGCTTCGAAGGTTTCCTTTAACACATAATGCCCGTCGCCGACCGCGCCGATGATGGTTTGCTCCACGCCGAAGATGGGATGCGCGGAAAGTTTATGGCTTTCAATGGCGGCAATCACCGCGTCAATTTGTTCACGAGGGGCGCCGGGGCGCATGATAATCATCATGGGTTTATGCCCAGCCTTTTGCAAATTGATATGCGGATGCAACGGCAAGCCCGCGTCCCATGATTTGGGCAATCTGTCCGACTTGTTTGACCATCGCGGCGAAAGCCTCAGGGCGGAGCGATTGCTTGCCATCTGAGACTGCTTTTGCCGGGTCGGGGTGGACTTCGACGATGAGTCCATCTGCGCCTGCGGCGATTCCTGCGCGGGCAATTGCGGCAACAAAATCCGCGTGACCGGTGGAGTGGCTGGGGTCGAGTATTACGGGCAGATGCGTTAAGTTTTTCAAAACAGGAATGGCGTTGATGTCGGTGGTGTTGCGGGTGGCGGTTTCAAAGGTGCGAATGCCGCGCTCGCACAGCATGACGCGCTGGTTGCCGCCCGCAAGGATGTATTCGGCGGACATGAGTAATTCTTCAATGGTGGCGGAAAGTCCGCGTTTGAGCAGGACGGCTGTGCGTGTTTCGCCAATGGCGCGCAGCAGGTTAAAGTTTTGCATGTTGCGCGCGCCCACTTGCAGCACGTCCACATATTTGGTCATCACGTCAACTTGCACTTGAGACATGATTTCCACCACAATGGGCAGCCCTGTTTTTTCGCGCGCTTCGGCGAGATATTCCAAGCCTTCTTCACCGAGGCCTTGAAAAGAGTATGGCGACGTGCGCGGTTTGAAGACTCCGCCGCGCAAGGCGCACGCGCCCGCTTCTTTGACGGCGATGGCAGTCTCGATGATTTGATTGCGGCTTTCCACCGAGCAGGGTCCCGCGATGACTGCAATTTCATCCCCGCCGACGGTGAAGCCATCAATATTGAAAATTGAATTTTCGGGGTGAAACTGGCGCGAAGCCAGTTTGTAAGGCTTGGTAATGCGCTGCACTTCTTCCACGCCATCCAGACTCTCGAACCGTTCGGTGGGGATGTTGTGCGTTTCGCCGATGGCGCCGATAATCGTGGCTTCGACTCCCTGCGAGAGATGCACGTTCAATCCCGCCGACTTGATGGACATAATCACCGCTTCGACTTGCTGCGGGGTGGCATTGGCTTTCATAATAATCATCATAGGTGATTTCTCCTTATAGGTAGTAATTGGTAACTGGTAATTACCAATTACTATTTACTGTGCTTCTTTTACTGCGCCGCGACAATATCGGGTCTTAATTTCACCGCTTCGCGCAAATAGATGTGCTTTATTTCATTCTGCGGCGTTTCGGTGTTCCAGTGAACCAGCACGCGAATGACGCGGGGCAAACTGCCGGGGACGGGAATCTCCCGCGCGCATATCATTGGCACCATGCTCCATCCCATTTGGCGGGCGGCTTGCGCGGGGAAGGTTGCGTCCAAATCTTCGGTGACGGTGAAGATGGCGCTGCCAATTTCATCCGGCTGCATGGTTTCATTTGCCGCCACAATCGCTTCGAGCAGTTCGCGCGTGGCTTGTAAAATTTGCTCGCTTTGATTTTCCGAGACGGTCGTTGCGCCTCGAATTCCGCGTGTTGTCATTTGTTCTTCTCCTGCGAATGTGATAATAAAAAGAGCGAGACCGTGTGGTCTCGCTCTTTGCATACAGAGTTATTTCTGCGTACTTAAGCGCCGCCACCGGCAACCGAATCTCGGAAACCGTAAAAATAAAAGTACGCAAACCAGCGGGCGGATTTCATCATATTGGGCGCTATTCTATGCATATTGGGCAAATGCGTCAAGGGGAAATAATGAACGAGCAGCTGGGCAGCGCGTCCGCAATGACATACTCGCGGCGTTCTTCTTCCGTCAGGTCGCGGAAGATGCGCGAGCAGGTTCTTGCGATGGTGTCGGCGTAGAAGGTGTCCCAAATTTGCGCGGTGGAGTCGAAACTGGCGGTGACGACCCATTTTCCGTCTGTGGAAAATGCCACGCTGCGAATGGATGCGGTGTGCGCTGAAAACACGCGAATTTCTTTTCCGCTGACAACTTCCCACAAGCGCGCGGTTGTGTCGTCGCTGCCGGTGAGGATGTATTTGCCGTCCGGGGAAAACGCCGCGCTTTTTATTTGATTGCCATGCCCGATAAATTCAAGCAATTCCGCGCCGGTGGCTGCATTCCACAGCCGTGCGGTTTTGTCATCGCTGGCGGTGAGGATGAGTTTTCCATCCGGCGAAAAGACGGCGGCTTTGACTTCATCCGCGTGTCCGCGAAATTCCCTTACCAAAAAACCGTTTGAGGTTTGCCACAACCGCGCGGTATGGTCATCGCTGCTGGTGAGGATAAATTCCCCGTCCGGAGAAAATGCGACGGTATTTACTTCATCTGTATGCCCGGTGAAGATGCGAATTTGCTTTCCTGTTTGCACGTTCCACAGTCGGGCGGTTTTATCTTCGCCGCCTGTCAGCACATGGCTGCCATCGGGTGAAAACGCCGCGCTGCTGACTGCGCCTTCGTGCCCCAAAAATTGGATGATTTGCTTTCCGCTGGATGCGTCCCAGATTCGGGCGGTTTCATCCCAGCTGGCGGTTAATACAAATTGATTATCCGGCGAAAAGACAATGCTTGAAATCCAGTTGATGTGACCTTTTATTTCAACGCCCGGTTGTTGGGTTTGAATATTCCATAATTGGACGTTGTTGTTGTTGCCTCCGGCGGCGAGATATTTTTTGTCGTTGGAAAGCGCCGCAGCTTGCAGCGGGCTCTTTCCGCTGAATACCAGCGCGCCTTGTGTGTTGACCGTATCCCAAACGCGGGCGGTGTGGTCTGCGCTGCCGGTTAAGATTTGTTTGTGATTGCCCACAAATGCGGCGCCGAGAATTGCGCCGGTGTGACCGCTGAACAACCTTAACGTTTGCTTTGTGGATACATCCCACAACCGCGCGGTGTAATCGGAGCTTCCGCTCAGCAGGAATTTGCCGTCTTTTGTAATGTCAATTGCGCGCACCCTGTCCATGTGTCCGGTAAATTTTCCTGCTTCCAATCCGGTGTACATGCTGAACATGCGGATTTCTGTATCGCTTGCCGTGAAGATATATTTCATATCCGGCGAGAAAAGCACGGCAAGCGCTTCGCGCGTATGTTTGGGGAATTCGCGCGTTTGGGTGAGCGTATTCACATTCCACATTTTTACGGTGCGGTCATCGCTGCCGGAGAGGATGTATGCTCCATCGGGCGAAAAGATGGCGCAGTTGACCTCGCCTTTGTGACCATTGAGGATGGCGAGCTGGTTGCCGGTGGCTGTTTCCCATAAGCGGATGCTGGTATCCGCGCTGGCGGTAATCACATATTTGCCGTTCGGAGAAAATTGCGCGCTGTTCACCTTTTCGCTGTGACCGCTGAATTGAATCAATTCCGCGCCTGTTTGCAGGTCCCACAGGCGGGCGGTTCTATCGTCGCTGGCGGTCAACGCGGTTTTGCCGTCGGGGGAAAAGGCTGCGCTGTTAACACGGTCGGTATGCCCGCGCAGAACAAGAACTTCTTTACCGGTTTGGGCGTCCCAAATACGGGCTGTGTTGTCTGCGCTGCCTGTCAGCAGATATTTTGCATCGGGGGAAACATCCACGCTGGTTATATTGTTTTGGTGACCGCGCAGCGCGAAGATTGTATAAAGACGCTGCGAGGCTTTTCCCAAAACAACATCCGCTTGTGGAATGTAGCCGTTGCGCAGCGCGCGCAGACTGATGAGCGCGGCAGTCTCCACGTTTCCCAGCGGTTCTTCGAGAATTTCGTTTGCTTCCAGCGCAAGACGCAGCTGTTCCGATTTTGCAAGGCTTGCTTCGGCATGGGCTTGGGCGGCTGCCGCGTTGGCTGCGCTTTGCATGGCGGCTGCCTGCGCGGTTGCCGCGAAATTTGCATTGCTGACGGCGGTGGCTTGCGCGTTTTTTGCATCGTCGCGCGCGCGGGTGGCGTTTTGAAGACCGATGATGGAAACGACGGTGGCAATCAGCATTGCAAACAGAACCACAATTCCCAGCGCCTGTGTTAAGCGCGCGCGTTTGCGCGCGTCTTCACGGCTGGCTTGAATGTACTCGCCGTGCAAAGGCAAAGGCTTGGGGTCTATGGCGGCGCTGCTCTTTGCCAGCCACGCCTGCGCTTTTTCAAGGTCCGGTCCGCGCAAAAGCAGGTGGGTATTTTTTTGGGATTCTTTCCATTCGATGGCGCGCGCCAATAAACGGGTGTGCATTCGCAGCCAGTCAAGGTCGGTGTTGACGGCTTGCAGCATCGATTCCAAATTGGCTTTCATCTCTTCTTCCGAGCGCATGATAATCCAATTT
>DAOTZP010000307.1:0-7756 GCA_034434265.1 Anaerolineales bacterium
CCAAAGAAATCCATAATATATCCGCCGATGAACGCGCCTGCAATTCCAACAACGATATTTGCAATCGCGCCCATTTTTTTATTTTTCTTCATGATAATGCTGGCAATCCAGCCTGCCAGCGCGCCAAAGATAATCCACGCAAGAATGTTCATTTGAAACCTCCAAAAGGTGGTTTATGGAATCGGCTTGATGATGCCCACATCTGCGGGCGCGCCGCCGAAGAGACCAATATCCCTGCACGACTGTTTATCCAGCCGCAGCAACAAAACATCGCTTGATGAAGCGTCCACTTGAATGATGGTATCTTCTTTGTATGTCGAATCTACGGTTAATTTAAGCGTGACCTGATTGCCAACCGGCAGGCTTGGCACGCACGCTTTTTTATCGGGGTGTTCGCGCCCTTCGTCAATGGCGCGGAGCAGGGCGCAGGTATTGGGCAAATCCACATTGCCGGTATTTTTCACTGTCACATACGCATTGGTGACTTCGCCCATGCCGTTGAGGATGTCAATGCTGGTGTTGCAGCCGAGGATGGTCATATCCAACGATGGAACGAGCGCAATGGTGGCTGTCTCCGTCGGCGTGACCGGCGTAAAGGTTGGCTCAAGCGTGGGCGAGGGAACTTCCGTATTCGTCGGCGTGACCGGCGTAACGAGAATTACCGGCGGGGAGAGAATGATGGGCGTAGCCGTGATGACGCTTGGGGTGCGGGTGGAAATCGCGGTCCACACAGGGAAAGGCTGCGGCTGGTATTGCGGCATCCAAACATCGCACGCGGAAACGAGAAAGGAGAATAAAATCAGGGGAATAAGTTTTTTTGTCATGCGTCAATTATACATCTCCAAATGGTAAAATACCCCCCATGACTACCCAAGACCTACAAACACGCGCAATCAATACCCTTCGTTTTCTTTCCGCCGATATGGTGCAGCAGGCAAAATCGGGTCACCCCGGCTTGCCAATGGGCGCGGCGGCGCTGGCATTCACAATTTGGACGCGGCACTTGCGTCACAATCCGCGCAATCCGCGCTGGGCGGGACGGGATAGATTCATCCTCTCCGGCGGGCATGGCTCCGCCCTTTTGTATTCCTTGCTTCACCTCACCGGCTATGACCTTCCGCTTGATGAGTTGAAACGATTTCGCCAATGGGAAAGTTTGACGCCCGGTCATCCCGAATACGGCTTAACCCCCGGCGTGGAAATGACCACCGGACCGCTGGGGCAGGGACTTGCAACCGGCGTCGGCATGGCAATTGCGGGCGCGCACATCTCCGCGACGTTTAAGCGGGGCGGGCATAATTTGATTGACCCGTTCATTTACGCCATTGTTACCGACGGCGACTTAATGGAAGGCGTATCCGCCGAGGCGGCTTCGCTTGCGGGGCATCTTTCGCTTGGCAGGTTAATCTATCTTTACGATGACAACAACATCTCCATTGACGGCTCAACCGACCTTGCCTTCACCGAAGACCGCGCGGCGCGCTTCCGCTCGTATGGCTGGCAAGTCCTTCGCGTGGAAGACGGCAACAATGTGGATGAAATTGACCAAGCCATTCGCACTGCAAAAGCCGAGCCGCGCCCTTCGCTCATCATTTGCCGCACTATCATCGGTTTTGGCGCGCCGAACCGGCAAGGCACGCCCAAAGCGCATGGCGAACCGCTTGGGGATGAGGAACTAAACGCCGCGAAGGAAAATCTCGGATACCCGAAAGAACCGCGCTTTTTTATCGAAGAAGATGTGCTTAAGTTTTACCGTCAGGCAATTGAAAGAGGACGTGAGTTTGAAGCAGATTGGAAGATGAAGTTTGAAGCATACAAACGCCTGCATCCCGATTTGGGCGGGGAATTGCACCGCCGCATTTACAGCAAACTGCCCGAAGGATGGCAAACCGCGCTGCCGGTCTTCCCCGCAGATGCAAAAGGCATGGCAACCCGCGCCGCATCCGGCAAGGTGATTAACGCGCTCGCGGCAAAACTGCCCGAACTCATCGGCGGCTCGGCGGACCTTGCCCCTTCCAATAACACAAAGATTGCAGATACGCCCGCCTTCCAAAAAGATTCGTACAATGGGCGCAATATTCACTTTGGCGTGCGCGAACATGCAATGGGCGCGGCGTTGAATGGCATGGCGCTCTTTGGCGGTGTGATTCCCTACGGCGGAACTTTTCTTGTCTTTGCTGATTACATGCGCCCGGCGATTCGCCTTGCGGCGCTTTCGCACATCCCTGCGATTTTTGTCTTCACCCACGACAGCATCGGGCTTGGCGAAGATGGTCCCACGCATCAGCCCATTGAGCAATTGATGTCGCTGCGTTTGATTCCCAACCTTGTGGTTATTCGTCCCGCCGACGCAAACGAAACCGCGCAAGCGTGGAAAGTTGCCATCGAGCGGCGCGACGGACCAACCGTGTTAGCCCTTACGCGCCAAAACGTTCCAACGCTTGAGCCTGCCAACCTTCAACTGGAAAAAGGCGCGTATGTGCTAAAAGATTTTGGCAGCAACCCGGAGATAATTCTCATGGCGAGCGGCTCCGAGGTGGGTTTAATTCTTGAAGCCGCCAAAAAACTGGCGGATGAAGGCAAAAGCGCGCGTGTGGTTTCCTTCCCCAGTTGGGAACTGTTTGAAAAGCAGGATGCCCTGTACCGCGAATCGGTTTTACCAAAGACGATTCAAAAGCGCCTCGCCGTCGAAGCAGGCTCGCCCCTTGGCTGGGAGCGCTATGCCAAATCGGTCATTGGCATCAATCGTTTTGGAGCCTCCGCCCCCGCGAAGACCATCTTCGAGAAGTTTGGGTTTACAGTGGAGAATATTGTTGCGAAAGCGAGAGAGTTGTAATTATGAAAATTGTCATCGGCTGCGACCACGGCGGATTTCCGCTCAAAGATGTTGTGATTGCGACAGTAAAACATGCAGGGCATGAAGTGATTGACGTTGGCACGTTCAGCGCAGATTCGGTGGATTTTCCCGACTTTGTTAAAAAAGCGGGTGAAAAAATCCAAAACGGAGAAGCCGAACGCGGCATTATCATCTGCGGCTCAGGCGTCGGCGCGGCAATTGCCGCAAACAAAATGAAAGGCATTTACGCTTCCATCTGCCACGATACCTATTCCGCCGCGCAAGGCGTGGAACATGACGCGATGAATGTGCTGTGTCTTGGCGGGCGCGTGATAGGACCTGAACTGGTCAAAGCCATCGTCTCCGCGTTTTTGAATGCAACATATCTCGGCAATACGGCGGGCAGGGAAAGATACGCCAGAAGAGTTGCGAAAATAAAGATGTTGGAGGGTGGAGAATAAGGGAATAGAGAATAGATGAATAGAGAGTAGATGATTAGAGATTGGAGATTGGAGATTAGAGATTGGAGATTAGAGATTGGAAGTTGGCAACAAGCAATCTCCAATTACCAATTACCAATTACCAATCTCCAATTACCAATTACCAATTACCAATCTCCAATTTACCAATTACCTTCTGGAGTCCCATGTCCGCAGTCATTAAAAAACTCACTTCCCTCAAACAATCCCTCTGGTACGATAACATTCAAAGAAAACTTTTGGAAAACGGCGAACTGGCGGAAATGATTCACCGCGGCGAAATTCGCGGCGTAACTTCCAACCCGACCATCTTCCAAAACGCAATTGCCAAAACCAACGATTACGACTCCGCGCTTGTTCCGCTGGCATGGGCAGGCTGGGATGCGGAGCGAATCTTTTGGCATCTCGCCATTCAAGATATTCAAGCCGCGTGCGATTTGTTCCACCCGCTTTACACGCACAGCGAGCGCGCCGATGGTTACGTCAGCCTCGAAGTCAGCCCGCGCCTTGCCAACGACACCGAAGGCACAATTCAACAAGCCAAAGAACTTTGGCAGCGCGTCAACCGCCCAAACTTGATGATTAAAATCCCGGCTACCAAAGCGGGCATTCCCGCCATCCGCGAAGTAATCGCGGCGGGCATCAACGTTAACGTAACGCTCATCTTTTCTATCGAACGATACATCGAAGTCATGGAAGCCTATCTCAATGGCTTGGTGGACCGCGTGGTCAAAGACTTGCCCGTCAGCCACATTGCTTCCGTCGCTTCGTTTTTTGTCTCACGGCTCGATACAAAACTCGACCCCAAACTCCCCGCCGAATTGCAAGGCAAAACCGCCATCGCAAACGCAAAAATCGCCTACCATGCGTTTGAAGAATTTTTCACCTCGGCGCGTTTTCATCAAATCAAAACACGATTCAGCGCGCGCGTGCAGCGCCCGCTGTGGGCTTCCACCGGCACAAAAAACCCCGCGTATTCCGATACGTTATACGTTGACGAACTCATCGGACCTGACACGGTGAACACCGTTCCACCTGCCACGCTCGAAGCCTTCCGCGACCACGGCAAAGCCGCACTCACCATCACGCGCGGGCTGGATGAAGCAAAAGCGCACATTGCCAAAATTGAATCGCTTGGCATTTCAATGGCGCAAATCACAAAAGAATTGGAAGACGAAGGCGTGAAGGCGTTTGAAGATGCGTTCACTTCGCTTCTGCAAGTTGTGAATGACCGAAGAAAAGCCGCCGCGGGTTCCCTTTCGGGCATGGCGGATTCTGTGCATCGAACTTTATCGCGCCTCGCAGCGGATTCTGTCCCCGCCCGCTTGTGGAATCACGACCCCGAACTGTGGACCACCGACCCCGAAGGACAAGCCGAAATCAAGCGCAGACTCGGCTGGTTGCATTCCATTGAAGACGCGCGCAAACGATTGGACGGCTACTACGAATTTGCCAAACAAGTCCATGAAGAAGGCATAGACCGCGCACTGGTGATTGGCATGGGCGGCTCTTCACTCACTGCCGAAGTGTTCTCTTCGCTGCTGGCGGGCGCAAATATCGAGGCGAAGTTATCGCTCGCCATTTTAGATTCCACCGACCCAAGTCAAGTCGCGCAAGCGTTCAAAGATTATCCGCCCGAAAAAGCGTTATACATCATTGCAAGCAAATCCGGCGGCACAGCGGAACTCATGGCGGCGTTTGATTACATTTGGGAAAAAAGCGGCGGCGAGGGCTCGCGCTTTATCGCAATTACCGATGCGGGAACTTCGCTGGAAAAAACGGCGCAAGAACGCGGCTTCCGTAAAATCTTCAACGCGGACCCAAACGTCGGCGGAAGATTTTCCGCACTGACTGATTTTGGTCTCGTCCCCGCTGCTTTGCTTGGCATGGATATTGAACGTTTGCTTGCCTCTGCCGAAAAAATCGAAAAAGATTCGCACACGGAATTTGGCGCGGGCTTTGTGCTGGGAACGGTGATAGCCGAAGCCGCATTGGCGGGCAAGGACAAACTGACGCTCATCGCCGATGCGCCCGTTTCCGCGCTGGCGGGCTGGGTGGAGCAGGTGGTGGCGGAATCCAGCGGCAAGCAAGGCAAGGGAATTTTGCCCGTTGCGCTCGAACCGCTTGGCGCGCCAAATGTGTACGGTAAAGACCGCCTGTTTGTGTATTTGCGAAACAACGGCGAACATGATGAAAAAATCTCCGCACTTAAGGCGGCGGGTTTCCCCGTGTTGGAATTTGCGGTGAACTCGCCCTACGACTCCGGCGCGGAGTTTTATCGCTGGGAAATTGCAACCGTTGTCGCGTGTCATATTCTTGGCGTCAACCCGCTGGACCAGCCCGACGTGCAGGACAGCAAACTGCGTACGCTTGCAAAAATCAAAGACTATCAATCCACCGGCAAATTGGCGGAGGTGGATTTGGTTGAAATGAAAGACGCAAAAGCGGCGTTGAACGAATTTCTCGCGCAGGCGGCGGCGGGGAATTATGTTTCGATTAACGCGTACCTTCCGCGCAACGGAGAAAACATCGAGGCGCTTCAAAAATTGCGGGCAGCCATTCGGGAAAAAACAGGCTGCGCCGTCACCGCGGGGTTTGGTCCGCGCTTTCAACATTCCACCGGGCAGTTCCACAAAGGCGGACCGAACACGGGGCTATTTATTCAAGTAGTGTACAACCCGCAGGAGGATATGGAAATTCCCACGCAAGGCTTGACTTTTGGCACGCTGCTGCGCGCGCAAGCGCTGGGCGATTACGAAGCGTTAAAGGCGGCAGGGCGCAGGGCAATCCGCATTTGTCTTTCCTCGCCCGCTGATTTGAATCTTTTATAAATTTGCCCAAGTTCACAAAGACCAAAATGGTTTTGCCCCGGCATGTGGAAACGCCGGGGCTGTATTTTTTTATTCTCAGTCAGGCGCCGCCCTGATTGAAGCGAAGGGTCTTTGAAATAATCGTAAAGATTTCTCGAAATGTAGAGCAAGTCTCCGACTTGCGGGGCAAATTAAAGATTTGCGCTGCGGCTTGCCCGAAAAAATATGACATACCCAAGAATAATTTTGCAAGTTGACAAATCTCCCCGTTTCGGTATAATTAGTTTGTTGCTTCAACCAACTAATTATGAGCAAAAATACCGCCGACCAAGCTTTTGTGCGCGAGATGAATTTATCCATGACGCTGCGGCTGATTCACCAGCAGGCGCCAATTTCCCGCGCGCAGGTGGCGCAGGCGACCGGGCTAAACAAGTCCACCGTTTCCAGTTTGGTGGATGATTTGATTGCGCGCAAACTGGTGCATGAAACCGGCATGAATTCCGCCGGAACGGGGCGTCCTGCTACAATGCTGGAACTTAATCCGCAGGCGGGGTATATCGTCGGCGTGGAGCTGGGCGTGGACTTTGTTTCGGTTGCGGTGACTGATTTCATCGGCAACATAATATGGCAAAAGCGCGAAGACGCCGACCCCGGCGCAGGGCAGGAAAAAATGTTGCAGCAGACTTTGCGTATTGTCCACGACGCAATCAGCGCAAACAAAAAAAAGGGGACGCGCTTCCTCGGTCTTGGGCTGGCAACGCCCGGCACGGTGGATTTGAGTCGCGGGGTCTTGGTCTTTGCTCCCAACCTTCATTGGCACAATGTTCCTTTTCGGGAAATCTTTTCCAAAGCAACCAAATTAAAAGTATTTATTGAAAACGACGCAAATGCCGCCGCGCTTGCGGAGCATTTATTTGGAATAGCAAAAGAAACCGATAATTTTATTTTTGTCTTTGCGGGCGTGGGCATTGGCGGCGGGCTGTTCTTAAACGGAAAGTTGTATCGCGGCAAAAACGGATATGCCGGAGAAATTGGTCACGCCCCCATTACGGCAGGCTCCGCGCCAAATGTATGTCATTGCGGCAAGCGCGGATGCTGGGAGACCTACGCCAACCAGTATTCCATCATTCAGCGCGTGCAGGCGCGGCTGGAAGTAAAACGAAGCACGCTCATTCCGAAATTGATGGCTGAAAAAAAATCTCCGCTAACCATTCCGCTTATCAAAGAGGCGGCGGACGCGGGCGATACGGAAGCGCTGGACTCAATTGCTGAAGCGGGGCGCGCTATGGGGCAGGGCTTTGCAGGGTTGATTAACATTTTCAACCCTGAAAAAATCATCCTCGGCGGTCCAATGATGGTCGCGGGCGAATACCTGCTCCCCGCCGCGCAGGAGGTCATCGCGCGGCAAACCTTGCCTGAAATTGGCCAACAAGCGGAAATTGTCCTTTCCTCCTTTGGTTCGGACGCCAGCTTGATTGGAGCAATTGCCATCGTCGTGGACGATGTGCTTTCCCATCCTTCGCAAGTGGAAAGGAGATAAACGCCAAGATACAACTCGTTCCCCCCCCTATCGTCATCCAAAAATTCAACCCTTTAAGTCAAGGAGAAGAAGATGTCTAAAAAGTTGTTTG
>DAOTZP010000308.1:0-5334 GCA_034434265.1 Anaerolineales bacterium
CTTTCAGGAATTGTTGCGACTGCTCTTGGTTTGGCATCCGCCAGCGGAATCGGCGCAGGCGCGCCATAAGTGGATGTGGAGAATTTTGGCATAACGCCGCTCTCCGGCTTGAGTTGCAAGTCAAACCGCCACCAAACATCCATGAAGTACCCCAGCTCGTAGAGGAATTGTTCGTAGGCTTCCTGTTCGGTCATTCCTTTGGGCAGTTGGGGGTAGGTTAAGTTAACGCCATGCTCCTGTACTTCGTAGGTCATCACAATGCCGGCGGATTTTAATCTCTGAAGCGCGAGTTTCACTTTGTCAGGCGGAATCACTTCGGGCGTGGATTGTTCCAACGCGGGAATGTCCAGCGTGACCGAGGTTGGTTTCGGGCTTCCAAGGGAAAATCCCAATTTGACACAGCGCCCAGTCTCGACAGGCGGAGACCAATCCGATTCGATGCCTTTCCCCATATCGCCGTAATCAGAATCGAATAGCAGTTGGTAGGAAAAAAGCGGCGCGCTTTGTCCGCCGATTTGGAGAGTGGCATTCCTGCCGACCATCCAATCTTCTGTTCCGGGTTTTGTATAACAAAAGTGGATTTGCGTATATGAGGGCGTGATAGTAACGCGGTCAACCAGCGCGGGAACAGACGCGCCATATTGCGCGGGTTTGAAAATTTGCGCGGGGTGAACCGGCATATCAAGCGCGAACGAAAAATCCGCGCCTGCATCGCCTTGTCCCATTTTATTAATCGTCAATTCCAGTGCGCCTTGCAGGCGGTCTTCAATGGGCGTAATGGCATTAAACTCCAGCAGGATGCTGCCATCGCTCAATTGCTGCAAGCTGGTGGATGAGTTGATGATGGAGCCGTCCAAATTTTTCAAATTGATTCCGCCAATGAAGTATTCCTCCGGCGCAGAAACACGCGCAATGAATATTGCGCGCAGCGCATCAGAATACGCCGCGTCAACGGACACGGTTATGCCATTTTGAGTTTGCGGCGGAATGTAAACCTTCGAGAGCGGCGGGATGCCTTGAATTAATTTGTAAGCCGGTATTGAACTCCCCATTGCGTAACCGCCGACAGCGGCGATAATCAAAACAACAATGAGCAACACAAATGTTATGGTATTTCGGAATTGCATGCAAGTACCTCCTTACGGCGTAAATCATACCCGAAATTCCTTCGTTGAAAATACAGCGTTTGCCCGCCGAATCCCCTGGGTTTTGTTTGGCATAAGCGTCTATTTTCTTAGATGTTTTTCAAACTCCGCGAAATCCACGCGGGCGGTCATATCCAAATTCAACGGTGTGACCGAAACAAGGTGCTTTCTGCGGATGGTATAAATATCGCTGTTGGGGTCGTCGTGGTCAAGGTCGTCGCTTAATTTGTACGAAATTGAGCCCGGCGTTTCCCAAGATTCCCGCTTGACAGGAACAGGCTCGTAATATCGCAGGTGCGAAAGCTTGGTCAACTGCCATTCGGTTTGCGGCGTGGCGCGAGACGGCACATCCACCTTAAGCACATCCACGCCTGCGGGGAGTTGATGTTCGAGGATTCGCCGCGCAAAATATGCGGTGAAATATCCAGCCGCGGAAAAATCCACATCTTCCGAATGACTCAAATGATATTCCACATCCAATTGCAGCGAAACAGCCAGCGCGGGAATTCCGCCTGCCGCCGCCTCCATTGCCGCGCCAACCGTACCCGAAATGGTAATGCCCGTGCCGACATTTTCGCCGTAATTAATTCCCGAAACCACAAGGTCTGGCTTTTCATCCATAATCTCATACAGCGCGTGCAGCACGGCTTGCGCGGGCGAACCGCCAACGGCATACACTTCCCATTCCTGATGATTGACTTTCACTTTTTCTTTGCGGATGATTCCATCCGACGTGCTGGGCAGGCTGCGCCCCATGCCGGTGGATTGCTCGCGCGGCGCGGCAACGGTCACATAGCCAATTTGGGAAAGTTCGCGCGCTGCAGTCCACAACCCGGGCGAGCGAATGCCGTCATCGTTTGTCAAAAGAATGTGCGGTTTGTTTTTTGTCATCTTTGCTCCAAAACAAAAGAAGCGGATTTCTCCGCTTCTTGCGCTTGTGCTCCCGGCAGGACTCGAACCTGCGACCTATTGCTCCGCAAGCAAGCGCTCTAATCCACTGAGCTACGGAAGCGACATTAATTGAGCGGGGTTGATTTTACTGTAAAGTTGCTTGACGGTCAAGTATAATTCATTTTATGTCCCAACGAGATTTTACAAAAGCCGCCCTGCGCGGCGAACCTTCGTATGTATGGCGGGCGGGTCAGCAGCGGCGGCTGGAAATGATTCTCAACGCGGCGGGCGGGCGCATTCGCGGCTTTGTGCTGGAAAACGGCTGCGGCGTGGGCATGTATGCCGCCAAGTTGCAGGAACACGGCGCGCGCGTGGCAGGCTTGGAATATGACTTCGACCGCGCGCGCGAAGCGCGGCTTCACTCCAATTTGATTTTTAACGCCGCGGGCGAATTCATTCCGCTGCCCGATTCCACCTTCGACTTGATTCTCAGCCACGAGGTCATCGAGCATGTGCAGGACGACCGCGCCGCCGTGCGCGAGATGATTCGCCTGCTTAAACCCGGCGGGCGCGCGGTGATATTCTGTCCCAATCGCGGGTATCCATTTGAAACGCATGGAATCTTTTGGAAGGGCAAATATTACTTTGGCAACAAACCCTTTGTCAATTATTTGCCGCGCGCATGGAGGGACAAACTCGCCCCGCATGTGCGCGTGTATTCGCGCCGCGATATGCAAAAACTGTTTGAAGGTTTGCCGGTCAAGTTCATCGAACGCACGGTCATCTTTGGCGCGTACGATAACATCATTGCGCGGTTTGGTTCGGCGGGGAAAATTCTGCGGGCGGTTTTGCAGTTTTTAGAATCCACGCCGCTTAAGGGGTTGGGCTTGTCGCATTTTTGGGTGGTGGAAAAAACCTAAACATGCAATGGATGTTTATTCTGTCCTCCGGACTCTTTCGTAAATTTTCACATCCGGATTGACCGCCGTAATTTCCAACCGGGGCAAATAAGGCGGCAGGCGGTAGGAAAATTCTTTTATCAAACGAAACGACTGAACTTTGCCTTCCAGCAGGTTTTTATAAAATTCACATTCCACCCGGTTTGTTTCGCAAATGGATGGCGTGTAAAAACGCTCATAGGTCAGGCTGTCAATCACCAGATAGTCGGTTTCGCGCAGAAAAAGACCCTGCTCGCCGAGGTTGTATTCATAGCGCCCGCCGCTGGGGACGACATCGGAGGCATATTTGACAAAGTAAATCGGGTAGTTATATGCCTTCTCAAATTGGGCTTTATTGACATTCGGCGGATATAACGTGTACTCAATGGTTTTTCCATCTCCGGGCAGCGAGGCAATAAACTCCCCCGCCGGTATGCGCGCGTCATTCACAAACAGCAGCGCGGCGCTGACCAGACGCAGGATGGAATAAGCAATCCCAACGAACAAGGCGGCGTGAATGACGGGAGGGGCAAACTTCCAGCCTTTGTTTTTGGCGGCTTGCAAAAGGTCTTCCACAAAAAAAGCGCCAAGAACCGCAAGAAAAGGCACAAAGGGAATGAAATAACGCTGAATGTAATTAATGGATGTGAGAAAGGGCAAATCAAAGATGACGACAGCCAGCATCAAAATAAAAACAGCGGATGCTTTTTTCGGTTCGAGGGGCATAACGCCGCGTTTGGATAAAATCAGCCGCGCGGCAAACCAAAGAAAACTTAAAATAAAGAGCCAATACGCAAATGTACCGACTGCCATTTCAAAGACGCGCCATTGTCCAATCAACCCAATGGGCGAGCCGGTGTTGAATCCATATTGAGGATAATTTAACAAGGCGGGAATCACGCGCTTGAAATAATAGGCGGCCCACAAAAACGATTTTGGCGTGCCGATGGCGTATCCGCCGTAGCACAGGACTGCGCTCACAACGGCAATTTCGGCGGTTTGAAACCAGTTGCGGCGCGCTTCCGCCCAATTCATCGCGGCAAAAACAATCAAGGGAACAAGCAGCATACTTCCGCCGGTGAATTTGCTTGAAGCCGCCAGCCCGACAGAAAAGAATGAAGCGTACAGCCATCCGCGCGCTTTGGTGAAATGATATTGAATGGAAAATAAAACCGCCAGAATCGAAAAAAACTGCAAATACAGGTCGTTGTGAGCAAACCTGCCGTTTATGGCGGCGACTCCGCTGGCAATGTAGAGCAACCCCGCCAGGGTGGAAACAGCCGCGTTTGCGCCAATAAGACGCGCAATTTGGTAAATCAAAACCGCGCTTAATGCGCCCAGCAGCGCGGAGAAGAAACGGGCGGAAGCGATAAAGTCGCTGCGGTCATATCCCAACCCGTATGTGATTTTGCCAATGCCGTACATGATATATTTGGGCAGCGAGGGATAATTAAAATCCGGCTCGGTTTCATCAAAAATCAATTCGCCCGCAAGTGCTTTGTCCGCCCGCCAAACCAGTTCATCGGGATTCCACAGTCCGGGCGTTCCCCAGCGCGCGCCCGGCACAGATACGGCGAGAAACAGCGCAAAAAGGAAAAATTGAAGCAAGGCTTCGCGTTGAAAGATGGATGCGTTCAGTCGATTCATTTTTGGGTTTGTTTGGGCTTTTCCAGAAATACGCGAATCAGCGCGACAGAGTCAATCGAATCGTCTCCGCTTAAGAATTCGGCGCGAATGCGCGCGCGCGCTTTGCGGAACAGTTCTTCTTCCCGTTTAAGGACAACAACTTCCGCCGTATCAAAACAGGCGTTAAAAACTTTGCGGTAATCATTCAAGCGAAAGCGGTTAAGATTGCTGGTGGGGTTGAGGAAGTTCTTCCACGTCCTTTCGGAGTATGCAAGCATTTCAAAGGGAAGTTTGAAATAATGGTCGCGCAGGTCCACAAAGTGAAGGTGCGCGCCATCGGGCGCGGTTAATGCCGCCAGCGCGCGGGTGATGCCCTCCACGTCATCAAGATGTTCATAGACGGATGTGCTGACCACCAAGTCCGCCTGTTTGATTTGCCGCTGAATGGCTTGTTCGCGGATGTCGCCATGCAGCAGGGTAATGTATTCGGGGCGGGGTTTGGCTTCGCCGTTTTCAAGCAGCAGATAGGTTTGATATGCGGGCAGCAGTTCAAGGTTGCGTTCATGGTCAAGGAGGACAAAGTGGTCGCATAAAATCACATGCGCGGCGCCGCGGCGCAACAACTCCACGCCAACGGCAAAACGTCCGCCATAGCCAAAAACGAGAATGCGCTTCCCGTCAATCTGTTTGCCATGCGCGGCAAGCCCGCTGACGTATTGCTCGACTGCGGCGGC
>DAOTZP010000309.1:0-2979 GCA_034434265.1 Anaerolineales bacterium
GGCAAGATGCAGTCGGAAAAATCATGCAGCGTTCCCGTAAGTATTCTTTATGAAGCTGCGTTTCGTTTGTATTCCTATAATAATTTTCCAATG
This sequence comes from Anaerolineales bacterium, assembly GCA_034434265.1. Lineage (GTDB taxonomy): Bacteria > Chloroflexota > Anaerolineae > Anaerolineales > Villigracilaceae > Villigracilis. Next base: position 94 of record DAOTZP010000309.1, read on the forward strand.
GCAAATGTGCTTTTAATGATTATTTTGGACGCATACCCGGAACATGAAGCCGCGAAAATTTTATATGAAACGATTACAGGCAAGGCGCATGAGCGCGTGGTTGACAAACACCCGCGCCTGTCTTATGACTATCAAAAGAAAAAATACGTCCTGCGCGACAAGGTGAACGGAACGGAACATTTTTTTCAAAGCTATCAGGAAGCGGACGCTTTTTTTCGCGGCACGGTATAATGTTTAATTTATTGCAGGCATTTGTTCTTTTTGCGTACCACAAATGAAAAAACAATCTTTTCACACCCGCGCAGTCCACGCAGGCGAGCGCACCCCGCCCGCCGATTTTACGCCCGTCACCACGCCCATTTGGACGACGGTGGGATACACATACGAAAGCATGGACGACCTGGACGCCGTCTTCGATGGCAACAAACGCGGACAGGTGTACTTGCGCTATTCCAACCCCACTGTGGAGGCATTTGAAAACGCGGTTGCGGATTTGGAAAACGCAGACGCGGCGCAGGCGTATTCTTCGGGCATGGCTGCCATTCACGCCGCCCTGCTCGCAGGTGGACTTAAGGCGGGCGAATCCATCGTGGCGGCACTGGATGTGTACGGCGCGACTTTTTCCCTCTTTCACAATCTTTTCAAGGAAATGGGCGCGCATCTTCGCATGGTGGATGCGGCAAACCTCATCGAAGTTGAATCCGCGCTGAAGGAAACGCGCGCAAAAATTTTGTATGTTGAATCCATTTCCAACCCGTTGTTAAAGGTTGCCGATATTCCCGCATTGGCAAAACTCGCCCATCAATGCGGCGCTTTGCTGCTGGTGGATAACACCTTCGCCACGCCGTACTTGTTCAACCCGCTGACGCACGGCGCGGATATGTCCATTCACAGCGCAACGAAGTATCTCTCCGGTCATGGCGATGTGCTGGCGGGCGTGGTGGCCACATCCAAAGAAAACAAGAAAAAACTATTCGAGTTGAATAAATTAACCGGCGGCGTGCTGGGACCGTTTGAATCGTTCCTCGCTTTGCGGGGGTTGAAAACCCTGCCATTGCGGATGAAGCAGCAGTGCGAAAACGCCGCGCGGGTTGCCGCGTGGCTGGCGAAACATCCGCAAGTGGCGCAGGTCAATTATCCCGGTCTGAATTCTCATCCGCAGCATGAGCTGGCAAAGACCATGTTTGAAGGCAAAGGCTTTGGCGGTATGGTTTCGTTTGAAATCAAAGATGCGGATAAGTCAAAGGCATATCGTTTCATGGAAGCGCTGTGCGTTTTTCAGCCTGCCACCACGCTGGGCGATGTGTACTCTTTAATTTTGCATCCCGCCACATCCTCGCACCGCAGTTTAACGGCGGAGCAACGCGCGCAGGTTGGCATTTCAGATGGGCTGCTGCGTATTTCGGCGGGCATTGAAGCGGCGGAGGATATTTTGGAAGACTTGGAATCCGCCTTTGAAAAAGTAAAATAATGTTTGCGCGCCGTATTTGCAACAAGAAAAGGATAGTGAAATGGAAGACCTGACCGGTAAACAATTTGGAACCTATAAAATTGTTGCTCCGCTTGGGGAAGGCGGAATGGCTGTGGTGTATAAAGCCTACCAGACTTCAATGGACCGCTATGTTGCCATTAAAGTGCTTCCACGCCAGTTTGCTTCCTCGGAGGAATTTCAAGCGCGGTTTCGGCGCGAGGCAAAAGTTTTGGCGCAGCTGCAGCATACGCACATCCTGCCGGTGTTTGATTTTGGCGAAGCGGACGGTTACCCGTATATTGTGATGACGTATGTGGAAGGCGGCACGCTCGCCGACTTGATGCGCGCGCGTCATCTTTCGTTTGAAGAAATTGTTAAATATGTTTCGCAAATTGGGGATGCGCTTTCCTATGCTCACGAGCGTGGATTGATTCACCGCGATATAAAACCAAGCAACGTTTTGATGGACCCGCGCGGCAACTGCCTGCTGACCGATTTTGGCTTGGCGCGCATCACCACCGCCGCTTCCGCCAAGCTCACTTCTTCGGGGACGGTGATGGGCACTCCGGCGTACATGTCTCCTGAACAAGGTCTGGGAAATGAAATTGACCACCGCAGCGATATTTATTCGCTCGGCGTTATCTTTTATGAGATGCTGACGCGCCGCGTTCCATACACGGCGGATACGCCTGTGGGAATTGTTTTCAAGCACATTCAAGAGCCGCTGCCTCCCTTAAGTTCTTTTGGCGTAACAGCGCCGCCCGCTGTGGAAGCGGTATTGAATAAGTCGCTGGCGAAAAAGCCCGAAGACCGCTACCAGACCGCCGAAGAGTTTGTGCGCGCCCTGAAATCTGCCGCTGCGGGCGTTGTTTCCACTGCCTCAATACCTGCGCCAGCCGCGCATCAAACCATGCAAGCGCCCGCGCCTTCCCAGCCTTCTCTATCACGCAATCCATCCCAACCTCCCGTTTCTCATGCGAGTTTGGCTGCAAAGGGGAGTTCTTCCAGCAAATCAAAATGGATTTGGGCGGGGTCGGGTGTTTTTCTCTCGCTCTGCCTGCTTGCGGGCGTATTTGTGTGTTTGATTGCGTATTCTCCCAATTTGCTTTCCGGCGTTGAGCCCGCGCCTACGCCTACCATTCCGCCCGTTACCGCTTCGCCTACGAAACCGGCGGCGACAAAAGCGCCCTCCACACCTACGGCAGCGCCGACCTTTACCCCTACGCCGCAGCAAATTGGAAAAGTGGGCGAGCCGGTGAAAAGCGCATTGTATGATGTGACTGTAACCGAAGTGCGCGAACTTAAGCGCGTGTATATGGGAACGTATTACTGGTATCCCGAACATGACCACACCTTTGTGGAGCTGGTGATACGGGTTTCAAATACGTCCGGCTCCGGGGTGGAGGTTCCGTGGA
>DAOTZP010000310.1:0-4006 GCA_034434265.1 Anaerolineales bacterium
GGATGCGCCCGCGTATGCAAGCACAAGCGTATTGACGGTGGCGGCAACATGGTCTTGCCCAATTCGCATGGCGGAGCGATACAGGTCCCGAAAGCCGAAGTTGGGATTGGCGTGGCGCAATTCAAACACGGCGGCGGCTTGGGTGGTGACCAAATCGTCCAGCACGCCGAGCGCGCCGATAATCATGCCGCCCAGCAGCAGCCCGCGCAGGTTGATTTGCGTTTCCATCATCTGCATCAGGAACATCACGTTTTCATCGCCCGTGCCGTTGAGTTTGGTGAAGACAACAAACAACGCTGAAATTGCGCCGGTTAAAAGCAAGACAATCATCATGCTCAACACAGCGGCGTGCGTTTTCAGAGTCCAGCCGTAGGTGAGGTACAGCGTGACGGCGAGCAAAATCATCGAACCGAGAATGCTCACGCGCAGCGGGTCTTCGCCCGCGAGAATGTGCGGGATGATGTACCCGATGATGATGTATAAACTGAACGCCATGCTAAGCAGGGCGCGGATGCCTTTCCACGCGCTGATGAGGATGATGGCAAGCGCAAAAATGCCAGCCAGCCAGAGAATCGGCGTGACGCGCACGAAGTCCACAAAATAGGCGTTGATGACGTTATCGGGCGTTTTGCTGATGGAGACCATCACCCTGTCGCCGACTTTCAGGTCATACTCATCCGGGCGGATTTGGCGTTTGCCGTAATCAATTTCCATTGGGATGCCCGCGTACTGCCCTTCGAGAATATTCACGCGCGCAATTTGATATTTCTGCGTGTGCGTTCCCATCGTCACTTCGCCTTCTTCCAGAATTTGAATCACCTCGGCGCGGACGGTATCCGCGCCGAAGGTGGCGAAGCCCTCGCCGGGCAGTTCGGGACGGGTGAAAAATGTAAATGCCAGCGCGGCGGTTAACAATGCAAGGGGGAAAGTCCAGTTTTGTTTCATGGGGTGAATTATATGACGGATGCCGCGCCCGCTTTCATTCTTTTGCAAAGTCAGGATTTCTTTGATTGGGAAAGCGAATATAATGCAGCCATGAGCATTTATGAAATTAAATTGGAAAAATTGACCTACGGCGGCGAAGCGATGGGACGCCTGCCCGACTCTCTAACGGGGACAGGCGGGAGAGCCGTCTTTGTGCCGTTTGGCTTGCCCGAAGAAATTGTCCGCGTGGAGTTGGTTGGGGAGAGGAAAAACTTCGCGCGCGGAAAAATCGTCGAGGTGGTGAAAGCCGCGCCCAACCGCATTCCTCCCAAGTGCAGACATTTTGGCGCGTGCGGCGGATGTCATTATCAGCACCTTTCTTATTCAGACCAGTTAAAAGCCAAAGCGGAAATTTTGCGCGACCAGTTGCAAAGGATTGGCAGGATTGAAAACCCGCCAGTGGATGCGATGGTTGCTTCTCGGCTGGCATGGAATTATCGCAATCATGTGCAGTTTCATTTGACGAAGGACGGCAGGCTGGGGTTTATTAACGCGCAGGGGAGTGAAACGCTTGCGGTGGAGGAATGTCATTTGCCCGAAGAAAATATTGCCGCGTTTTGGAAGGATTTGCAATTTGAATCGGGTGAAGATGTGAGCCGCGTTTCCATTCGCGCGGGCGACGGGTTGATGGTGGTGTTGGAATCCGATTCGCCTGACGCGCCTGAAATGGAAGTGGAAACCGATGTTTCGGTGGCGCACATCTTTGAAGGCGATGCGGTGACGCTTGCAGGGCGCGGCTATGTGGTAATGCAGGTATTGGGAAAAGATTTCAAAGTCTCCGCGCCGTCTTTCTTTCAGGTGAATACGCCAATGGCTGAAAAAATGGTGGAGCATTTGCTGGCTTGCATGCCTGCTGCCAATTCCCAGCTGCTGGATGTTTACTGCGGAGTTGGGTTGTTCAGCAAGTTTTTTGCGCCGCGCGTCCAACGGTTGATTGGGGTTGAATCTTCGCCTTCCGCGTGCGAGGACTTTACCGTAAATCTCGATGAATTTGACAATGTGGAATTATACGAAGGCGCGGCGGAGGAAATTCTGCCCGCGCTGGCAAAGCAAACTACAGGCGGGTGGATTGCTATTATTGACCCGCCGCGCGCGGGTGTGGAGCGTCACGCGCTGGACGCGCTGGCTGCCATTCGTCCGCAAACGATTGCCTACGTTTCGTGCGACCCTTCCACGCTGGCGCGTGATGCGGCGCGGCTGATTGCGGATGGATATGCGTTGAAGCGGGTCACGCCGTTTGATTTATTTCCGCAAACCTATCACATTGAAGCGATTGCGATTTTTGAATCAAAATGAAAAAACAACTTCAATTCGCGCTGGCTGGCTGGGCTGGCATAACCGTTTTAATTCTTTTACACCTCGCCGCCATTTATTTCCGCAACGGCATGACGGGGTTGAATCTATTTATTCAACAATGGCCCCTTTCCAATTTAACCGTCACGCTGGAATCTGTGGCGTTTTCATGGCTGGCGGTGGGGGCGGTTTTGTTTTTGCTCGTTAAGGAAAAAATCAACGCGCAAAACGCGCTCTTTACGGCGGGGTTTTTCCTGATTCTCTTTTTATATCTCAACATCCTGCGCGAGCGATTCCGCTACGGCGATTATCAATACTATCTCGAAGCGGCAACAGCGCTTTACAACAATCAAACGCTGCCCGACACTTATTTATATCTTCCGCTTTGGGCAACTCTTTTGCAATTCATTGCCCCGCTGGGCGACCAACCCATGTTGGGGATTCTTTGGGCGGTGAATATCGTCATGCTTGGCTTGTTCTATGTGACCCTTGTCCGCGCGCTGGAACGTTACGAGTTTCCCAATCGTTTCGCGGTGATTGTGGTCTTCTTCTTCATGTTGATTAATACGCCGCTGCACCGCTCGCTGGGATATGTGCAGGTTAACATCTCCGTCATGGTGTTGATTTTTGCAAGCATTCTTTACTTTGATAAAAACGATTTTCTCTCCGCGCTTTTTCTTGCGCTGGCGGTTCATCTCAAAACCTCGCCCGCCGCGCTTGTGCTTGCCTTTTTGCTCACCCGCAACTGGAAGTGGATGTTCCACTTCGCGCTGACCTTCCTGCTCATTGCGCTTGTTCCGCTGGCATTGGAAGGCGCGCAGCCTTACTTCGATTACCTCACCAACATCCGCATTTTGACTCAAATCACGGACACCAACTTTCACGATACGTCCTTCGACTCGTTCTTCCGCTTCCTTAACCCGTTTTTTGGAATTCCCATTAAAATCACGCGCCTCTTTGTTCTGGGACTGAAAGCCGCGCTGGGGCTGGCGGTCATTTATGTCATGGCGCAAAATATTCGCCATCAAACATTTTCCAGCGGCAATATTCTGCTCAACGCCCTGCCCGCGCTCTTCATCGTCATGACCCTTGCTTCACCCATCGTTTGGGACCATCACGGACTCTTCCTCTCGCTCTCCTTTCTTGTCATGCTTAAAGTCATTCAATCCCCCGCGCTGTGGATGTGGTTCGGCTTTGCCTACTTCCTCGAATTTCTGCAGCCCTCGTTTGACTTCTTCCCCTGGTCGTTTGGACGCTTGCTTGCTCCGCTGATTGTTTTGTTCCTCATGGCGTATGTCACGCGCCACAAACAAACATGAAAGACCGCTTCCTCCTCTCGCTGCTGCTCATCTGCCTGCTCTTTGGCGTCATCACCTTCAACGACTACGGCGAAAGCTGGGACGAGCACTCGCTCCGCAAGTATGCGGAATACTCGCTCCGCACCTATGGCACATGGCGCGAAAGCGGCATCATGCCCATCACCGAAAAAGACCTCGGCAACTACGGACCCGCGTACATGATGACCGTTGTTCTCATCACCCGCGCGCTGAACTTTCTTCCCATCCTCCCCGCCGATATCCGCCACGCGCTGTACTTTCTCACCCACCTTGCGGGCATTTGGGCGTTTTATCAACTCGCGCAGCGCTGGCTTTCGCTCACCGCTTCACGGTATGCCACACTGCTCTACACGGCGCAGCCCATCTTCTGGGGACACGCCTTCATCAACCCA
>DAOTZP010000311.1:0-7018 GCA_034434265.1 Anaerolineales bacterium
AAGGATGTTGCCTGTTTTGAACCGCCGATGTGCAGAGGGCGCAGCGTTTTTAATGAATTTCTCCGTGTCCTCCGCGCCTCTGCGGTAAAAATTAAGCGAGGGGGGCAACTTGGGTTAAGTGGTATAATTGCGCTTATAAAAAACATAGTCTTTCATTTAACGCCAACACGAAGTTTGCAGCAGTCTTCGTGTTTTTTTATGTAATTTCAGACCTCGGAGGTCTCACAGGCCTTCGAGGTTTTATAAGGGAAACCCATGACCGAAGAAGAACAGACAACCCATAACAACATTCAATCGGTGGATATTGACGAGCAGATGCGCACCGCCTACCTCGATTACGCCATGAGCGTGATTGTGGCGCGCGCCCTGCCGGATGCGCGCGACGGGCTTAAGCCCGTGCATCGCCGCATTCTATATGCCATGCAGGAACTCGGTTTGCGCTCGAATACCCCGTACAAAAAATCCGCGCGCATCGTTGGCGAAGTGCTGGGCAAATATCACCCGCACGGCGACTCGGCGGTCTATGAATCGATGGCGCGCATGGCGCAGGATTTCTCCATGCGCTACCTGCTGGTGGATGGTCAGGGGAACTTCGGCTCGGTGGATGGCGACTCGCCCGCCGCCATGCGTTACACCGAAGCGCGGATGCAAAAAGCCGCCGAAGAAATGCTGGCGGATTTGGATAAAGAGACGGTGGACTTTGGTCCCAACTTCGACGGCTCGCTTGAAGAGCCGCTCGTCCTACCCGCGCGCCTGCCCAACCTGTTGATGAACGGCTCCTCCGGCATTGCGGTGGGCATGGCAACCAACATTCCGCCCCACAATCTGCGCGAACTGGCGGGAGCTATCAATCACCTCATCGAACACTACGACAACATGGATGACATTGATGTCGAAGACTTGATGAAGTTTGTGCAGGGACCGGACTTTCCCACCGGCGGCATGATTGTCGGCACGGAGGGAATTCACGCCGCATACGGCACAGGGCGCGGACGGATTGTCATTCGCGGCATTGCCCACATTGAAGAAACCAAAGCCGGGCGTTACCAAATCAACATCACCGAAATCCCGTATCAGGTCAATAAATCCAGCTTGATTGAGCGCATTGCGGAATTGGCGCGCGAAGAAAAGATTGACCAAATCTCCGACTTGCGCGATGAATCGGACAAGCGCGGCATGAGCATCATCATCGAATTGAAGCGCGGCGCGCAGCCCAAGAAAGTTTTGAATCAACTGTATAAATACACTGCCCTGCAATCCACCTTTGGCGTGCAAATGCTTGCATTGGTGGATGGCGAGCCGCGCACGCTCACGCTTAAGCGGATGCTGCAAATTTTCATTGAACATCGGCAGGAAGTCATCACACGCCGCTCGCAGTTTGAGTTGAAGAAAGCCCGCGCGCGCATTCACATTTTGGACGGCTTGCTCATCGCGCTCAATAACATTGACGCGGTCATCAAAACCATCCGCGAGGCGGAAGACGCGGACGTTGCAAAGACCAACTTGATGAATCGTTTCAAGTTGAGCGAGCTGCAAGCCCAAGCCATTTTGGATATGCAATTGCGAAGACTCGCCGCGCTGGAACGCTGGAAGATTGAAGAAGAACACAAACAAGTCAGCGCGACCATTGCCTATTTGGAAGACCTGCTTGCCCACCCGAAGAAAATCCTCGCCCTGATTCAAGCCGACATGCAGGAACTGACCGAAAAATACGGCGATGAGCGCCGCACAAAAATTGCGGCGGAGGCGAAGGAAGACATTCACGAAGAAGACATCATCCCCGATGAGGCGGTGCTAATCAGCCTGACGGAGCGCGGATACATCAAGCGGGTGGCGGCAGCCGCGTTCAAATCGCAAAGCAGGGGCGGGCGCGGAGTCATCGGTCACACCACAAAAGACGAAGACGAAGTGGTCATGCTCATTCCCGCCAGAAGTTTGAATACCATGCTCTTCTTTTCAAACAAGGGCAAAGTGTATTCTGAAAAGGTGTATCAAATTCCCGATTCAGACCGCGCCACCAAAGGCATTCCACTGGTGAACATTCTTTCACTTGAGCCGAATGAAAAAATCACGGCGGCAATGGCGGTTGGGGAATTTTCCGCAAAGAATTACTGCGTGATGATGACCTCGCGCGGCAAGACCAAGCGCGTTTCAATGGAAGAATTCGCGGCGGTGCGCCCCTCCGGCTTGATTGCCATTACCCTCGAAGAAGGCGACACCCTCGGCTGGGTGCGCCAGACTTCCGGCAAGGATGAAATTATCATCGTCACCGAAAACGGGCAGGCATTACGGTTCAGCGAAGACAAAATCCGCTCCATGGGAAGGCAAGCCGCAGGCGTGCAGGGAATCAAACTCAAAGGCGATGATTTGGTCACAAGCATGGATGTTGTGGAAAAAGACGGCGACCTGCTGGTGGTGACCGCCAAAGGATTCGGCAAGCGCACCCCGCTGGAAGAATACACCGCAAAAGGACGCGCCACAAGCGGCAACTTTACCATCAACCCGAAGATGCTGAAAGAGATTGGCAAAATTGCGGCGGCGCGCGTAGTGCAGGAAGCCGACGATGTGACCATTATGACATCCGGCGGCGTAACCTTAAGATTAAGAGTGAAGGATGTAAAAGAAGCCGGACGCGCCACAAAGGGCGTGCATCTCATCAAGCCCAACGAAGGCGACCAAGTGGCTTCGATTGCCAGAATTTCAGCGGAAGACTTGAAGAAAGTCGGCGCGCAAAACGAGACAGTGGAAACAGAAGCGCAGCCCAAACTGGTGTAAATAAAAAAACTCCGAAGTTTTCGGAGTTTTTTTATTTACGCTAAAACGCCATTTTTCCCGTCACCAGCATAAACATAAAGCCGATGATGGCAACGGTGAGCATGAACATAAAACTCAGCGTAAATCGCTGCGGACCGGTCATGCCGAGAATTTTCTTTGAGCGTTTTTTGGGCGCGGAAGTTCTTTTTGCATACGCGGAAGGTTTGGAGACTTCGTCTTCGTAAATTGAAGCGGAATCTTGTCGCAGGTCGTCAAACATATTCACCTCGTTTGGGTATTGTATCACGCAGACGGGCGCAGGCTTACATCTCCAAAATGGATGACGGCTGGCTGGCGGTTTTCGCCAAGCAAACGCAGGCTGCCATCCAAATCCAAACCGAGCAATTTTCCGCTGATGGTTTCAGCGGCGGAATGAATTTGCACCTGCTCGCCGCGAAAGGCAAGCAAATTTTCCCACGCGGAAATAAATTCATCCGCGCCAATTTTTGCGCGCCAGTGTACAAAGTTCTCGAACACGCGGCGCAAAATTTCTTCGCGCGGCGGAAGCGTGTTAATTTCATCTTCCAAACTGGATGCGGGGAATTGAAGCAAATCGGCAGGCGGGACGGATGCCTTGTAAATATTGATTCCCATGCCAATCACCAGCGAGTCAATCTCCGCGCCCGACCACACGGTTTCAACCAGAATGCCCGCAATTTTTTTTCCATTGACGAGGATGTCATTAGGCCACTTAATACGCGGATTAAGATTGAACGTGCGGCACGTTTCCGCAAGCGCAAGCGCAGCAAGACCGACAACCCGCGAAGGGCGGGCGTGGATGGCGGGATTGGGGCGCAAAATCAAACTTGCCGCAAGCGCGCTGCCCGGCGGGGTGAACCACTTGCGGTTCAGCCGACCCCGCCCGCGGGTTTGTTCATCCGCGATGACGAGGGAAAAATCCGCCGCGCCGCTGGCTGCCCATGCGAGGGCTTCATCATTCGTCGAGCCGATGGAATCAAAATAGCGCAGTCCGCCGATGTTCAGGCTGGAAAGCGCTTTCTTAAGGGAAACTTCATTCATTTTTATTGCACAATATCATACGGGTTGATATTGGAGCCGCCAATGCGAATTTCAAAATGCAAATGCGCGCCAAAAGAATTGCCCGTGTTGCCGGAATAGCCAATTAATGCGCCCTGAAACACCGGTTGGCATACGCTGACATTGATGGAACTTAAGTGCGCGTACACGGTGACGTAGCCGTTGCCATGGTCAATTTGAATGACGTTGCCGTAACCGTAATTCCAGCCGCCTTGCGCCATCGTCACCACGCCGGAACCGGCGGCATACACATTTGCGCCTTCGGGGGCAGTGATGTCAATGCCGAGATGACTCGGTCCATACGGGTTGCCGGAAAGGCTGTGGTCGTCGGCGGGCCAGCCAAAGCCGCTTGCCACAGGTCCGCCGCCGCACACGTTGGCGGCATTGCCGCCGCCCGTGCCGGTGTTTGCGCCGCGCCCTGCGGTTTGCAAATCGGCTGCCCAGTTGCGGAGCTCGCGCTCGCCGCCGGGAATCATGACCGTTGTTCCGGGTTCAACTTTTGGGTCGGTCAAGTCTATGTGATTGCCGGGAAAGTTGATGATGTCTTCGGGATTGGCATTAAATTTTTCGGCGACAGATTCAAACGTATCGCCTTCTTTCCATTCATAGTACAACCCATCCACCGGCGGAATTTTTAATTCCATGCCGGGTTTTAAGTTGTGCGGGTTGTCATCCATTTGCGGGTTGGCAAACAAAATGCTTTCGGATTTAACGTTGTAAGTCTTCGCAATGCTGAGCATGGCGTCGCCGCGCGACACGCGGTAAATTACCGGCTCATAACGCGGGCGTTCAGGGATGCGGGTTTTGAGTTGCAGTTTGCGGGGAATGGAAGACGCGCCGCCGCCGTCATTCATCATGACGGGAATGTTCACCTGCGGGTTTGAATTTTCGCCCGCCGCACCCGGCTGGGAGGCGGCAGGGGCATACGCCGCAGTCTGCGCGCTTTTGTAAAGCAGCGCTCCGCCAAGCAAAGCGGCAACAATCACAAACGTCACCGCCCAACTGATGAGCGTAAACAGGTCAAATTTAAGTTTCGATTCGATAAATTTTTTCATTCACAATCAACTTGCATTTTATAATCGCCGTCGGCATGCGCGTAAGAGAACGCGCCCTACGCATCCCGCGTAAGGTTTTCTAAAAATTCCATATTATTCTTTGAGCGTTCCATGCGCGCAATAATCGCCTCTGTTGCAACGGCAGGGTCCATGCCCGCGCCTTGCGGCTGCGGCGATATCATTTGAATGAACATGCGGCGCATCAGCCAAACGCGCTGCAACAAATCCGGTCCGAGCAGCAGGTCTTCGCGGCGGGTGGACGAGCGTTCAATATCCACTGCGGGGAAGGTGCGGCGTTCCTGCAATTTGCGCGAGAGATGCAGCTCCATATTGCCCGTGCCTTTGAATTCTTCGTACACCACATCATCCAAACGCGAGCCGGTATCCACAAGACAGGTGGCAATGATGGTCAGCGAGCCGCCGTCCTCCACGTTACGCGCCGCGCCAAAAAATCGTTTGGGAGGATACAAAGCGGAAGGGTCCATACCGCCGGAAAGCGTGCGCCCGGAAGGGTTCACCACAAGATTATACGCGCGCGCAAGGCGGGTGATGGAATCCATCAGGATGACGACATGGCGTCCAATTTCCACAAGGCGTTTGGCGCGGTCGAGCGCAAGCTCCGCAGTGCGGACGTGGGACGTAACCGGCTCGTCAAACGTCGAAGCGACAACCTCCGCCTCCACCGAGCGGTCCATATCGGTCACTTCTTCGGGGCGCTCGCCAATGAGCGCAATAATCAAATGCACATCGGGATATTTGGTGGAAATGGAATTTGCAATTTGTTTGAGGATGGTGGTCTTGCCCGTCTTGGGCGGAGAGACAATCAAGCCGCGCTGCCCGCGCCCAATGGGAGCAATCAGGTTAATCATGCGCGGAGCAAGAGTCGCCGAGTCGGTTTCCAAATCAAATCGTTTATCGGGGAAGATGGGGGTAAGGCTTTCAAACACAGGTCTTCGGGCTGCTTCTTCCGGCTCCAAGCCGTTAATCGATTCCACCTTAAGCAAACCGAAATGTTTTTCGCTTTCGCGCGGCGGGCGCACCTGCCCAATCACAAGGTCGCCTGCGCGAAGGTCATACTTTCGTAATTGCGCCTGCGAAACGTACACATCCTGGTCGCTGATGCGGTAATTGGTTGCCCGCAAAAAGCCGATGCCCTCGCTCATAATTTCAAGGATGCCGCCGCGCAATTCAATGCCTTCTTTTTGCGCCTCCGCCTCGCGGATGAGCATGGCAAGCGTTTCTTTTTTAAGGCGGTTGAAGTTTGGAATATTCAACCCCTTTGCCATCGTGCGAAGTTTGGAAAGCGGCAAATTCTCTAATTCAAGTATTTTCATGGAATATGTCTCTTGGGGGGAAATGTGAAATGAAATGCAAAATAGCAACCCTCCTTCTTAAAGAAGGATTGCCGTTTTATTTTAAGATTGAAAACAAGGGGTTTTTTGATACAAACAAATCCAGCGCCATTCCGCATTAAACACGAAATTCAATGCGGCATAAATAGTGTTTTGAAATTTCGTTGTTAATTAACTCACCGGGGAGCGCCGATATTATAGCACGCAGGCAAAGATGGCGCAATGCGGGCGGGCAAAAACATTATGATTTTGAAACTTAAGGATACAATAAGCGCATGAAACTAGCCGCCCTTGTTCCCATGCGACACCACAGCCAGCGCGTGCCGGGAAAAAACTACCGCCCGCTTGCAGGCAAGCCCCTCTTTCATCACATCTTGAACACGCTGCTCAGCGTCCCAGAAATTGAAACCATCATGGTGGATACGGATTCACAGCCCGTGATGGATGGCATCCGCGCGAATTTTCCAACGGTCAAGTTGATTGCCCGCCCCGAACATCTCCGCGCCGACGACATCCCCATGAACGAAATTTTGCTTCATGATACGGCGCAAGTCGAAGCGGAGTTTTACCTGCAAACCCACAGCACCAACCCGCTGCTTAAAGCGGAAACCATCTCGCGCGGCATTAAACTATTTTTCGACTCGTACCCCAAATACGATTCGCTCTTCTCCGTCACGCGGCTGCAAACCCGCCTGTATTTTGCGGATGGGCGCGCCATCAACCACAACCCGCTGGAACTCATTCAAACACAAGACTTGC
>DAOTZP010000312.1:0-28535 GCA_034434265.1 Anaerolineales bacterium
TTGAATTTGCTCTTTTGCGAATCCGCCGCGACTTCCATGATGAAGCCGAACAGCCAGAGCAGCGCGCCGATGTAGGAGTAGCAATCCATCGCCACGCGGTTGGAGGAAGTAATCGCCACCCACGCGGCGGCGGCGGTGAAGGTCACCCACAGGGCTTGGATATTCCACACGTTGAGGAAGCGGAAGAAAAGCGGCTTGATTTCATCGAAGCGGTCGTCCTTGCCCGCTTTTTGAATGCGCGTGAAGAGGAAAGTTCCCAGCCGCAGCGCCCAGATAATGACCAGCGCGGCGAGCAGCAGGGCGCGCGCGTCCAGGTTCGGGCTGAGGAAAACCGCCGCCAGCGTTAACGTGATGTAGGTAATGCTGCCCGTGATGTCGAAGAATTTTTCGGTCTGATATTTATACGCGGGGATGAAGACCAGCCATTGGATGAGGAAAGCCAGCGCGACGAGAACGGCAAACACGGGCAGACCCGCCGCCGTTCCGCCGTGCTGACTCCCCGCCAGCGCGACCAACGCGCCGACAAGGACGAGGATGGGGAAAATGATTAACGATTTGCGTTCTGATTCTTTCATGTATGTCTCCTTGATAAAACAATAACGAAGCGCAGCCGCAGAGTTCACAGAGGGAAAGAGTCTTTTCTCATGTGTCTCCACAGACCAGACAGGTTTTAGAAACCTGTCTGGTCTTAAAACCCGCGCCGCTGACTCTGCCACGGCGGGGGGACGTTGTTGGTGAATTCCTCCACGCTGGGACCGCCCAAATTCACGAGCCGCCATGAGCCGTAAAGGTAACTGAGGACGAGCAAAATAATGGTGGAGAACCAGCCGGTGAAAAAGTTGGTGACTGCGAGCAGGGTGGTATCCGCGCTTTGATACGCCGCATATTGCAAATACAAGCGCGCGGCGAAAAAGATTACCCATGCAAGAGTCACTTCGTCGTAAGCGGGTTTGACGCGCGGATGCCAGTACCAATCCCACGCCCAGCGGCGGGCGATGTAACTCGTCCACGCCACCATCGGGCGGCGGATGAGGAGGCTGAAGATGGCGAGCAGCAGCGTCATGCTGCCGCTGACCAAACCGGGCAGGAAGAATCCGCGCGCGCTGCCGAGAATCCACACGAGGGCAATCGCCGCCAGCACGCTGCCCACGCCCGCCAGCGCGTACCACAGCGGCTGCTTTTTTTGCAGGCGAAACGCCGCGATGAGCAGGGACAAAATCAACGCGCCCCACATCGCCGCTTGAAAGCTCATCAGCCCGTTCAGGGCGAGGAAGACAACGGGCGGCAGAATCGCATCCAGCATGGATTGTCCGCCCGCCACGACGGCGCGAAATTCCTCAAACAGTTCGCGGAGTTTGTTCATGCAAGGTCCTGATTCTCAACAGACTCGGCGGGGGATAAATCCCCGCCTCAGTACATGTAAGTCGGGTAAACCCGACTCGTTGCGCAAGTCCGCGCGGACTTTGATGTACTGAGCAGGCGATTCGTCGCCGCGAATTTCGGTCATTATGCGTTCTTTCCCAAAAAGAATTTCTTCCAATCGCCGTTACTGGACATGAGATTGAGGAACACATACAACGCGCCCGTGAAAAATCCAAGCGTCATCATGGCGATTGTCCAAAGAATGGCGGCAAAGATGGATTTTTCGCGGTAGAAAATCCACAGTGAGAAGAGCGTGAAGCCCGTGTATAAATCCACGAGGGAGACAATGCCCCAGGGCATGTTTAGCAACTGACCGCCCTCCGCGCCTTCGTCCGCGAGGCGTTGATAGGTCTGCGTGAACGAATCGGGACCCGGGGCAGAGGTTTTGGGATGCGGGTTGAAACCGGGCAGGCGGGTATAAAATTCCGCGCGGGTGATGTTCACGCCGTCCATGTAGGTTGTTTCGCCCACGTTAATACTCAATGGGATGACTGTAATCCCATATTGGCTGACGACCTCAGCGGGCAGGTCGCAAGCGCTATCGGTGACAATGCGAGTATTCATGGCGTTCCTTTTTTGCAGCGCAAAATCAAACTTGCGCTACGGCTTTTTCAAGCCATTCCTTAATCACCGCCCCCTGCCCGTTGATATGCTTATCCACAGCGGCGGAATACGCTTTCATAAAATGCGCCAGTTCTTCGGGAGGCCGGTTGTAAGATTGCAGCAGGGTTTTTGTCCAATCCATTTCGGCGCTGACATATTCCATATCGCCCAGCTGCAAGGCGGCTATGATGTTATCGCCGAGGAATTGAATGCCGGTGTTGAGTCCATCCGCATCGGAAAGAAAAGGCGGGAGGGATTCCTTCAACGCGTTTTCAATATAAGTACGGTGCGACTTGAACGATTGCAGCGCTTCGAGATATGGCTGCGAAATAACCGCAGGCGCGGGCAGGCTGGGTTTGCTTTTTAGCAGCCGTTCAATTTCTTCCAGCGCGTCAAAAATTGTATTGCCCAGAAAATGTCCGGGGATGCTTTTGCAAATGGCGGGATGAATGGTAAAGATGCGCCCGCCAAATGCAATGGGGGTTTTCGTTTCAGCCAGCTCAGTTGCAGCCTGATGCAGCGCGGCGGCGGTGGAAAGCGTCTGCGCGACAAGCACAACCAAATGGGCGTGAATGGATTGAACCGTTTCTTGAAACTGGGCGGCAGGGACGTTGGCGCCAATGTAAATCACGCTCAATCCGCGGCGGCGAAGCAAAAGCGCAAGCAGCAAGGGCGTAAAAGTGTGCCACTCATTCGCAGGGCAGCCCACTATCACGGTTTGTTTGCGCGAAGGCGCGGGCGATGCGCTCATCAAAGAATCCAGCCGCCGCATGGCAAGCCCGGAGGCAAAATGCTCCTGCTGCACGGTGGTCTTATTTTCGTACCAGCGCTGCCCAATCTCGGACATGGCTTTTTGCAAAACATCGGTGCAGACCGCTTCGACGGGGAAAATGGAAAAAGCCTGATTTAAGGTTTGCTCCGCGCGCGCTTCGTCAAAATCCATGCAGGCGGCAACCCACTCGGCGCGGATGGAATCCAGCGTCGTGCCGGAGGGGACGTAAATCGCGGGCAGATTCAAATGAGTGGAGGGAATCACATCCGCGAGCAGGTCCACCCCCTCGGCGGTTTTCTCGTTCCACAAATCCACAGCGCGGGAAATGGAAAGCCCCTCCGCCAAACGCGCTTGCAGCCACTTGATGATTTCAATATCGTACTGCGAATACAAGCGGTGCCCGCCTTGCGTGCGTTCGGGCATGGGCAGCCCGTAACGGCGCTCCCATGCGCGCAAGGTGTCGGCGGCGATGTTGGTCTCTTGAAGGACCACTTTAAGGTTGAATGCGGGGGTCTTGCTTAGGGGCATTTTGTCTCCGGGTTAAAAGGTGTAAATAACTGGGGCAAGGCTTCAAACTGCTGTTTATGTTTTGCACAGATATTGTACCTTTTTTATTTGCGAAATTCTACGCCTTTGCAGAAGCAACCTGTAACTTTTGAGCGGCAACCTTCAAGCCAGCCGCTTCCTTCAAAATACGTTCAGTGGTCAAGCGCGCCGAAAGCAGCACAATCGGCAGCCCCGTGCCGGGATGTGTGGAAGCCCCGGCAAAGTACATGTTCTTATATTTCTTGTGGCGGTTCTGCGGACGCAGGAAACCCACCTGCCAAAAGTTGTGACTTAAGCCAAACGCCGCGCCATTGACCAGATTGAAGCGTTCCTGCCATGTTTTGGGCTGATAAATAATTTCAAACTTGATATGTTCGCGCAAATCATCCGCGCCCATTTCTTTGGCAAGGCGGGCAAAAACCACCTCGCGCGCGCGGGCAATTAACGCGTCCCAATCCTGCTGCGCGCGGGCGGAAAGATGCCCGACGGGAACAAGCACATAGAGCGTATCCTGTCCGGCGGGGGCGGCGGCGGGGTCTGTGCGTTTGGGCGCATGGACGTAAAACGAAGGCATTTCAGGCAGGGTGTGGTCGTTGAAAATCCTGTCGAAGGATTCTTTGTAATCGCCGCCGAGGAAAATGTTGTGATGGCGAATCTGCGGGTATTCCTTATCCACCCCCCAGTAGAACATGATGGTGGAACAGGTGTACAGTTTGTTTTGCAATTTGCGGGTTTCGGCGCGGTCGGGGAGCAGTTGGTCGTAGATGTACGGCAAATCCGCGTTGCCAACGAAGACATCCGCAAACAGTTCGCGTCCGTCTTCAAGCGTCACGCTTTTCACGCGCGCGCCATCCACGTTGATTTTTTTCACAGGCGCGTTGTAATGAAACTTAACGCCAAGTTTTTCCGCCACGCCGGTCAGCGCCTGAATACCGGCATACATTCCGCCGATGGGATACCACACCCCTTCGGCGAGTTCGGTATATTGCAGCAGCGAATAAGTGGCAGGCGCGTCATACGGGCTGAGCCCAAGATACATATTTTGAAACGTGAATGCGGCTTTCAGGCGCTCGTCTTTGAAAAATCTGCCTGTGTTGGAATAATGCTTGCCCAGCGCCTTTAATTGAAAAATAAGCGGCAGGTTGGACAGGCTGAAATATTCAAAGATGTTGTAAAAATTGCGCCCGACGAATTTCTTAAGCGAAATTTTGTAATGCTTGCTGCCTTCGGCAATGTAATGCAAAAAACCGGTAAAGGCGGTTTTTTCCACCGCTTCCAATTGGGTTTGCATTTTGCCAATATCGGATGTGAGTTCCAACTGCAAGCCGTCTTCAAAATGCACTTTATAGGTTGGGTCAATGCGGCGCAAGTCAAGGTGGTCGCTCATTTTTTCGCCCAATGCGGCAAAGGTCTCTTCCCACACTTCGGGCATGAGAAAGAGGGTGGGACCAATATCAAAACGATGTCCATCACGGACGATTTGATTGCAGCGCCCGCCCGGCGTTTCGTTTTTCTCCAGAACGGTCACCTCGTATCCATTTTTGGCAAGCCGCGCAGCAGCGGCAATGCCGCCAATTCCCGCGCCAATCACAATGGCTGTTGGTTTTTGCATGACAAATTCTCCTTATTTAGACAAATAGACCATCGTCAACGGTCTTCAATGATTGTCCAAGATTATACCGATTGCAAAGATTTTGTCAATGTTTTTATATAAATATCTTTGCAAAATATTGACAAATAAGAAAAAACCTGTACAATTTGAAGATAGAAAGACCAACCACCAAAGGAGAGATGTATGCAAGCACAAGCCAACTGGGAAAATGAACTGCTCGACCTTGCGGGTCCCATCACCCACCCGCCCGCCTTTCCGTTCTTTTCATATTGGGCTGGCGACGCCGCCCTGCGCGCTTCCTACCGCCATGCGGAAAAAATCACCGCGCAGCACAGCAAATCGTTTCATTTTGCTTCCGCGCTGCTGCCGGAAGAAAAACGGCTGGCGGTGAGCGCTTTGTATGCATTCTGCCGCACGGTGGATGACATTGTGGACGAAACCGCAGATGAGCATGACCGCGCCGCGCGTTTGGATTACTGGCGGAATGTTGTGGAACGCGCCGCGGCGCCGGACCTAAACCCGACTGCGCTTGCATGGGCGGATACGCTCACCCGCTATCATATTCCGCGCCAATACGCCATGCAGTTGATTGACGGCGTGGCGCGCGATTTGTATCAATCCCGCTACCAGACTTTTGAAGAGCTCGCCACATATTGCTACGGCGTCGCTTCCACAGTCGGGCTGATGAGCATGTATATTGTCGGATTCAAAACACAAGAAGCGGCGCCGTACGCCATCAAACTCGGCGTTGCGCTGCAAATGACCAACATTCTGCGCGATGTGGGCGAAGATTACCGCAACGGGCGCGTGTACCTGCCGCGTGAAGAGCTGCTCACCTACGGCATCCGCGAACAAGATATTGCCGCAGGCAAAGTGACCGACAACTGGAGGCAGTTTATGCGCTTCCAAATTGAACGCGCGCGCGGGCTGTATCAAGATTCGTGGCGCGGAATTCAAATGCTGGAACGTGAAGGTCAGCTCGCCATTGGCGCGGCTTCTTATTTATATGAAGCAATCCTCGAAGATATTGAAAAGCACGATTACAACATCTTCACCCGCCGCGCGTCTTTGGGCGCGTGGGGCAAGCTTTCGCGCCTGCCCAAAATTTGGATGAAGGTAAACAACAAGTAATGCAAACCTACGACTCCGAAACCGGAAGACTCGCCCTGGCCGCGCTCATCAAAGAACGCTCCACGCTTGGTCCGCTCAAGGTGATGTATGCCCGCGTGGGGCGTTTCTTCCAAATCCCCTTGCCTGCCTTTCACCCTTTTGTGGTAGGCGGCGCGGAATGGGCGCGCAAAGTGCTGGTGACGGAGCATGATAAAGTGCGCTGGCGCAACACCGACCCTGTGACCGATTTGCTGCGGCGCGGCGTTTTGGTAACAGACGGCGCGGAACATAACCACTACCGCAAATTGATGGAGCCGCCTTTTCATCCATCCCACTTAAATCAATATACCGAAATGATGTCCGCGCAGACGGACCGGGTCGCCGCGCAATGGAAAAACGGGCAAATCGTGGATATGCTTGTGGAAAGCCGCAAGATTGCCCTGCTCATCATCATGCAAACCTTGTTCAGCGTGGATGTGTGGGACGACCTGCCCAAAATTTGGAAGCCCATTCTCAAAACCATTGCATACATCTCACCCGGCGCGTGGATTTTCTGGCGCGGTATTCCGCGTTGGGGATATAAAAAATATCTCAACGCGCTCGATGCGTATCTATATGAAATCATCCGCCGCAGGAGAAACTCAGCCGAAAACCAAAACGATTTATTGCAGCATCTGATAGACGCAGGGCTGGACGATGACCGCATCCGCGACCAAATGCTCACCATGCTCATCGCAGGACACGACACCTCCACCGCCCTGCTGGCGTGGACGTTTTACTTGCTGGGCAGCCACCCCGAAACATACCGGCAATTACAGCAAGAGTTGGAAAACAACGAACAGCGCCCGCACCTGCTGGATGAAGTCATTAAGGAAAGTTTGCGGTTGTATCCGCCGATTCACATTGGCAACCGCATGGTGGCGGAGGATTTAATCATGGGCGGCAGCCGCATCCCCGCCGGAGAGCGCATGTTTTATTCCATCTATCTCACCCATCGTGATGAAGCCTACTGGGAAAACCCGCACGACTTTTGCCCCGAACGCTTTGCGCATGGCAGAAAACAGCCGCCTTTTGCTTACATTCCCTTTGGGGGCGGACCGCGCGCGTGCATTGGCGCGGCATTTGGTCAAGCCGAAGCGCGGATTGTGCTGACGCGGCTGCTGAAAGCCTTTACATTTGAATTGATGAATCCCCGCGTCCACGCGCACATGGGCGCCACACTGGAGCCGCGACCCGGCGTGATGATGAAAGTTAAAAAAAGATAGCGTGTCATTCACACCGTAAAAAAATGCCATGGCTTACTTTGAATTTCTTCTTCGCTTTATTGTCGTTCCCATTCTGCTTTTGCTTGCCGTTTATGTTTGGGACGAAAAACAACGCAGGCAAATTCACAGCTTCTTAAACGGCGCAGCCGTATGGAAGACCATTCTCGCTCATATTGCCGTTGCGGTCATTTATACAACGCCGTGGGATAACTACCTCGTCGCCACCGGCGTATGGTATTACAACCCGGAGCTGGTCACCGGCATTGTGCTGGGCTATGTGCCGATTGAAGAATACACATTCTTTGTTTTGGAGACGCTCTTTGTCGGGCTGTGGTGGTGGATGCTTGCCCGCAGACTTTCTCCGCCCGCCGAGCCATTTCGCCCGTCGAAGAAAATCCGCGCGGTTTCGTTTGCCATCCTGTTTGCCGCATGGGCGGCTTCCGCTTACTTTTTCTTCGCGGATTATCCATCCCTCACCTATTTATCCATCATCTTTTTTTGGGCGCTGCCTGCCATCTTTCCGCAATTTCTGTTCGGCGCGGATATTCTTTGGCGTCACCGCAAACTGGCGGCGTGGACGATTTTGCCGATGGGCGCGTATCTTTCCGCAATGGATTCGCTTGCCATCCTTTCTTCCACATGGACGATTGCGCCGAGTCAATCCACAGGGGTAATGATTGGCGGCGCGCTGCCGGTGGAAGAGGCGGTTTTCTTTTTCATCACCGCCACGCTGATTACATTCGGCGTCACGCTTGTATTGGCGGAAGAATCGCAAGCGCGCGCCCGCGAATGGGTTGAGCTGCTGAAAAGAAGTCAATTCAATTTACAAAAAGCAGACTCCC
This sequence comes from Anaerolineales bacterium, assembly GCA_034434265.1. GTDB lineage: Bacteria > Chloroflexota > Anaerolineae > Anaerolineales > Villigracilaceae > Villigracilis. The sequence continues at coordinate 8,173 of DAOTZP010000312.1, forward strand.
GGTAACGGGAGTTTTTTGTCACTTGACCTTCGCTTGAAGGCGGTTATAATTCAGCCGCTGAATTTTGAAACGCGAAAGAAGACATGGAAACGACTTCAAACGAAGAACTCCGCGAACTTTCCCTTTTGGAAGAAATCGAGAGCAACCCAAACGTGAATCAATCCGCGCTGGCAACCCAACTGGGGGTGGCTGTCGGCACGGTGAATTGGCACTTAAAGCGGCTTATCGCCAAAGGCGCGGTAAAAGTTTCGCGCGCAGAAAGAAAAAAACTGCGTTACATCATCACGCCGGAAGGGATTGCCCTGCGCGCCCGTCTGGCGGTGGATTATGTGGAACGTTCTTTCTCGGTGTACCGCCGCACGCGGCGGCGCGTAAAAGAGTATGCAAGCAAAATCCGCAAGGCGGGATACAACAGCGTGCGAATTATCGGCTCCGGCGACGTGGCGGATATTTGCAAATTGACCTGTCTTGAACAGGGAATCGCAGTCGTTCACGACAAATCCGCGCCCGCGCTGGTTCTTGACGGTTATAAAATTAAACTGGAAGGTCTGGAATGAAGCGCATCTTAATCACCGGCGGCGCGGGTTACATTGGCTCCATTCTCACCTCCGAGCTGCTGCGCCAAAATTACCGCGTCACCGTTTTGGATTCGCTGCTGTTCGGCGGCGAATCGCTTGTGCCGTTTTTGCATCATCCCAATTTCAACTTCATCAAATGCGATGTAACCGAACCGCGCGCCATCCGCGACGCGGTCAAGAACAGCCAAATTCCCAATGCAATTGTTCATCTTGCGGGCATTGTCGGCTTCCCCGCCTGTCAAGCCGTCGGCAAACAAGTGGCGTGGAAGTACAACTTCGACGCGACCAAGTTCGCCTTTGAGCAGGCATGTGACTTGGGCGTGGAAAGATTCGTATTCGCCTCGACATACAGCAATTATGGCTTAAGTCCCGATGGCAAGCCCGTCACGGAGGAAACGCCGCTCAATCCGCAGTCGCTTTACGCCGAGACAAAAATCGCGGCGGAAGAATATCTGCTCGGAAAAAAAGACGCGGCTTGCGCCCCCCTTCTGTTTCGGTTTGCCACCCTGTACGGGCTCTCCCCGCGAACCCGTTTTGATTTAATCGTGAATCAATTTGTGCTGGAAGCCTTCACCAAACGCGAGCTCATCATTTACCAGCGCGGATACTCGCGCTCGTTCGTTCACATCCGCGACGTGGCGCGCGGCGTCATCATGGGGCTGGAAGCGGAGCAGGGCAAAATTCGCGGGCAGGTGTTCAACCTTGGCGCCGAAAACGGCAACTACACCAAAAGCGAAATTGTCAACCTCATCCTCAAACGAATGCCTGAAACGGTTGTGCAATATAAAGACCTGACCTTCGGCGGCGACATGCGCGACATCACCGTGTCGTTTGAAAAAATCCGCCGCGCGCTTGGCTTTGAAACCACGCTCACCGTGGATGACGGCATCCGCGAAGTGTTGTTTGCGCTCAAATCGGGATTGATTCGCAACCCGATGGACGACAGGTATCGAAACGCGCAGTTTATTGTGCAGTAAAAATCTCCAATCTCTCATCTCTAGTCTCCAAATCTTAAATTTGGAGATTGGTAATTTGAGATTGGTCATTAAGGAGAACATTCATGACAACCAATTTCTGGCAAGACAAAAGAGTCATCGTCACAGGCGGCGGAGGATTTCTCGGCTCGTTTGTGGTCGAAACATTAAAAAAACGCGGCGCAACCGATATTTTTATTCCACGCAAAAAGGATTATGACCTGACCCAACGCGAAGCGATTGAACGCATGTACGCGGACGCGCTCAAAGACGCGCAGCCGAAAAACGTCGTGGTCATTCACCTCGCCGCCAACGTCGGCGGAATCGGCGCGAACCGCGAACATCCCGCCGAGTTTTTTTACGACAATCTGATAATGGGCGTGGAACTGATGCATCAAGCCTACAAGCGCGGCGTTGGAAAATTCGTTGCAACAGGAACAGTGTGCGCCTACCCCAAGTTCACGCCCGTGCCGTTCAAAGAAGACGACCTGTGGAACGGCTATCCCGAAGAAACCAACGCGCCTTACGGTCTCGCCAAGAAGATGATGCTGGTGCAGGCGCAAGCCTACCGCGAGCAATACGGCTTCAACGCGATTTTCCTGCTGCCCGTCAATCTCTACGGTCCGCGCGATAACTTCAACCTGCAAACCTCGCACGTCATCCCCGCGCTGATTCGCAAGGCGGTTGCCGCCAAAGAACGCGGCGACGCGGAACTGCCCGCCTGGGGCGACGGTTCGCCCACCCGCGAGTTTCTCTACGTTGAAGACGCCGCGGACGGCATCGTCACCGCCGCGGAAAAATACGACGGCGCCCTGCCCGTCAATCTCGGCTCCGGCTATGAAATCTCCATCAAAGACCTGACCGAGATGATTGCCAAAATGACCGGCTTTGAAGGCAAAATCGTCTGGCAGACGGACAAGCCCAACGGTCAGCCCCGCCGCGGGCTGGACGTGACCCGCGCCAAAGAACTCTTCGGCTGGAGCGCGCAAACGCCCTTTGAAGAAGGCATGCGCCGCACGATTGAGTGGTTTAAGGAAAATCGTCAGAGAATAGAGAGTAGAGAGTAGATAACTAGTCCTCTAATCTCTATTTATCTAATCATCTTATGACACACACCCCCCACACCGTTTACATCAAACCCTCCACGGGACTCGCCGCGCTGAATTTGCGTGACCTGCTCATTTACCGCGAGTTGATTTTCTTCATGGTCTGGCGCGACATTAAAGTCAAATACAAGCAGACCTTGCTCGGCATGGCATGGGCGGTGATTCAGCCCGTAATGACCATGCTGGTCTTTACGTTTCTCTTCGACCGCGTGGCAAAACTCCCCACCGAAGGAATCCCCTACCCTGTGTTTTCCTTCGCGGCGCTGCTGCCGTGGGGACTGTTCGTCACCGCGCTCAATCAAGGCAGCCGCTCGCTTGTCGCGCACCAAAACATGGTGACGAAGATTTACTTCCCCCGTTTGATTCTGCCGATGGCGAGCGTCTTCGCGGGCGTGGTGGATTTTCTCATCGCGGCGGTCATCTTCGTCTTTTTATTGTTCTACTTTCAGGTGACTCCCGCGTGGCGCTTGCTGTGGACTCTGCCGCTGTTTTTGCTGCTGGCAATCGTCACCGCGCTGGGAGTCGCGCTCTGGCTCTCCGCGATTAACGTCCAATACCGCGACGTGAACCAAGCCCTGCCGTTTTTGACCCAATTCTGGCTGTTTGCCACGCCCGTTGCTTACTCCGCCTCGGTCATCTCGGAAAAGTGGAAGCTGGTCTATTCGCTCAATCCGATGGCGGGCGTGGTGAACGGCTTCCGCTGGGCGCTGCTCGGCGTCGGCAACGGTCCCGACCTTTCGCTCTGGGTCTCCGTCGGCATTTCCATCCTCATTTTCGTTTCGGGTCTTTTCTATTTCAAGAGCATGGAAAAGACGTTTGCGGATACGATTTAGGATTAGAGATTGGATGATTAGAGATTAGATGATTAGAGATTGGAGATTAGAGTTTGTTAATCACCAAGTACCAATCACCAATCACCAATTACCAATCTCCAATTACCAACCACAACATGACCATAGCTATTTCAGTTAAAAACCTCGGCAAGCGCTACAAAATCGGCGCGGCGGAAACCAAGTTCCGCTATAACATGCTGCGCGACGTGATAGTAGATACCGTCTCCGCGCCCATTCGGCTTGCAAAAGCAATGGTGGGCAAATCCGACCGCCGCATGAATAAAAATTTCGTCTGGGCGTTGAACGACGTCTCCTTTGATTTGGAAGAAGGCAAAGTGCTCGGCATTGTCGGACGAAACGGCGCGGGCAAATCCACCCTGCTTAAGATTCTCTCGCGGGTGACAGAGCCAACCACCGGCACAGTCACCGTGCGCGGACGGGTCGGCTCGCTGCTCGAAGTCGGCACGGGATTTCATCCCGAATTGACCGGGCGCGAAAACATCTACATGAACGGCGCCATCCTCGGCATGAAACGCGCGGAGATTGATTCCAAGTTTGATGAAATTGTGGACTTCTCGGAAGTCGCGCAGTTTATTGATACGCCCGTCAAACGTTATTCATCGGGCATGTATCTGCGCCTCGCCTTCGCGGTTGCGGCTCACCTTGAGCCTGAGATTCTCGTCGTGGATGAAGTGCTCGCCGTCGGCGACGCGGAATTCCAAAAGAAGTGTCTCGGCAAAATGGGCGACGTGGCGCAGCAGGGACGCACCGTGTTGTTCGTCAGTCATAACATGTCCGCCATCCTGCGGCTGACTCAGGAAGCGATTGTTTTGAACAAAGGCAAACTCATCATGCGCGGACCAACTCAAGAGGCGGTGGATTACTACCTCTCTTCGGGGCAGTCGCAAGCAGGCGAAAAAATTTGGGAAGCGGAAGACGTGCCATCGTCAAGCGCGCCTTTCACCCCAATTAGTTTGCGCGTTAAAGAAAAGAGCGGCAAAGTCGTGGATACGATTCGCTCAACGGAAACAGTGAACGTTGAATTTGAATATAAACTCTCCGCGCCTGTAACGGGTTTGCGCGTGGGACTCTACGTCAGCACCATGCGCGGCGAGTATGTCTTCACCTCGTTTGATACGGATTCCCCCGCGCTTTACGAAAAATTCGACACGCGGGACGCGGGACATTACATCAGCCGCGCCGAACTCCCCGCGGATATGTTCAACGAGGGACGCTACACAGTCGGCGTAAACGCCAGCTCCTTCGGCGTGCGCCGCTACTTCATGGACGAAAACGCGCTCGCCTTCAACGTGGACATCTCCGGCGCGCCGGGGACGCAATGGGCGGAGCCGCGAGTCGGTCCCGTGCGTCCGAGATTGAATTGGAAGATTGAAAAGTTAGATGAATAGAGAATAGAGATTAGAGATTGGAGATTGGAGATTAGTAATTGGTAACTGGTAATTACCAATCTCCAATCTCTAATTACCAATTACCACATGGCAAATTCTTTTCGCAACATATTAGGTGATATTCCCTTCACGGCTGAAATAGATTGGCTTCTGCGCTCGAAGAATCGTCCGCGCAAAGACCATTACAACCTGACGCGCTTGCAGCGCTCGCTGCCTGCCGCCGTTGAGGTTGTCAAGCCTTACGCGCGGAAAGCTCCGAAAGGCAAGAAAGTTTTATTCTTCGCCACGCTGCATTATTGGATTGAACAATCCGCCTATTTGGGCTTGGTCCTCGCGGGCATGGGACACGAAGTCACCCTGCTCACGCTGCCCTATTCCGAATGGCACAAGGAAAAAGACAAGTTCCTCCAACGTCAAAGAATCTTGCACACCAAAGACGCGCTTGCCCCGTTGTCGCCGCTGGTCAAGCATGTATCCATGTTCGATGTGGGGCAAATCTCCGATTTGCAGCGCAAGTCAGAGACTTACGCCACGCTCATCCAAAAAGATATAGAAGAAGTCTCGCTGTGGGACGCGCAATACACGCTCATGCGCGAAGAAGTGAACATGGAAGACCCGTCCGACCGCGCGTTGTATGACTTGCGCGTGAAACGCAACACCTTCGCCGCGCAAGCCGCGCTGGAATGGATGACAAAAAACAAGCCCGACGTGGTTTTGATTCCCAACGGGCTGATTCTCGAAATGGGAATCGTCTTCCGTGTGGCGCGTCATCTCGGCATTGACGCGGTGACTTATGAATTCAACGACCAGCGCGAACAAATCTGGCTGGCGCAAAATTCGTCCATCATGCAGCAGGAGACCGATTATCTGGTCGAGGCGCGCTGCCATTTGCCCGTCACCGACGAAATGTTTGAAAGAGTCGCCGACCTTGAAAACGCGCGGCGCGGCGCGAGGGTGTGGGGCAAGTCCAAACGCTTGTGGCAGTACGTCTCATCGCAAGGCGCGGAGACCACGCGCAAGATGTTGAATCTCGATGACCGTCCCGTCGTCATGCTTGCCGCGAATGTTTTGGGCGATAGTTTAACTTTGGGACGCGACATCTTCGCCGCCTCGATGACCGAGTGGATTACCAAGACCGTGCAATATTTCGCCAAGCGCGCGGACGTTCAACTGGTCATCCGCGTTCACCCCGGCGAAAAACTTGTGCCGCAAGCCAAATCCATGGGGACGGTGGTCCGCGAAGCGCTGCCCGAACTGCCGGGTCACATTCACGTCATCGGCGCGTTGGACAAAATCAACACCTACGATTTGATTGAAATCGCCGACGTTGGATTGGCGTACACAACGACGGTTGGATTGGAAACCGCGATGAACGGACGCCCCGTCATCTCCTGCGGGCGGACTCACTATCGCGGGCGCGGATTCACCCTCGACCCCAACTCGTGGGACGAATATTACGCCGCCCTCGAAAAAGTCCTCGCGGACATCCCCGCCCATCAACTGAACGAAAAGCAAATCGAATTTGCGTGGAATTATGCCTACCGCTTCTTCTTTGAATATCCGCGCCCCTTCCCCTGGCGCTTGATGAACTTTTGGGACGACCTCGCCGAACATCCATTAGAAAGCGTATTAAGTCCCGAAGGCATGGCGCGCTTCAAGAAGACGTTTGACTTCCTCGTTTGCGAGCCATTTACTTGGGATAATTAGAGATTAGATGATTAGAAATTGGATGATTAGAAATTTAGAAATCCATTTGCATAGTCGGCGTTCTCTTACGCCGACGGAGACGTTACATCATCTGCCCCGGCGGGTGAACTCAAGGGAGAACTTCTCCTGCGCGTCCAAACATTTTTGAACGATACTTAGACAATATGACCAACGAAACCAAACAAAAAGTCCGTGAATTTTATGATGAAATCGGCTGGCAGCAGGAAGACGACGGCAACTATCAAAACGCCCGCTACGAAGACCTGCGCCCCGTCTCGCGTGAATACATCCACAAGACGCGCTTACGGGTGATGAATGGGCTTATTGCCACAGGTAGGTTTTTGCTCGATGCCGGTTCAGGTCCTGTGCAGTATGAGGAATATAAAACATACTCCGCTGGATACGAAAAGCGCGTGTGCCTGGATATTTCCATTCAAGCCCTGCGCGAGGCGCGGAATCGAATCGGCGAGCATGGTTTGTTCGTCGTTGGCGATTTGGCAAACCTCCCCTTCAAAAAAGAATCTTTTGACGGCGCAGTCTCCATGCACGCGATTCACCACCTCGCCCTGAGTGAACATCCGCGCGCGTATGCGGAGATTCATCGGGTGTTGGCAAAGGGTCGCACGGCGGCAATTATCAACGGGTGGCATGAGCCGCGCTTAATCATGATGGCGGAGCCGTTGATTGGGTTGATGAGAAAACTCTCGGGCAAATCCGCCAAGAAGAAAAAAGAATGGTTAAACGAGCAAGACCCCGAAGGCACGTTTGTGCAAAAGATGACGCCAGAATGGTTGAAGAAAGAAATCGGCGCGAAGATGGAAATTGAAATCAAACCCTGGCGCAGTTTAAGCACGCGCATCATGCGCTGGTTTGTGCGCCCGTTTGGCGGGAAACTTTTCTTAAGGTTTGTTTTTTGGCTTGAAGACCTGTTTCCAAAATTCTTTGCTGAAAATGGACAATACCCGTTAATCGTAATTCGTAAATCGTAATTGGAGAAACTATGGACTGGAAAAATCAAGTGGTACTCGTCACGGGCGGAACAGGCTCGTTTGGCAAAAAATTTACAAGAATTCTTTTGGATGAATACAACCCCAAGAAAGTCATCATCTTCAGCCGCGATGAGTTGAAGCAACACGAAATGCAGGTGGGCGGATACAACGACCCGCGCCTGCGCTACTTCATCGGCGACGTGCGCGACCGCGAGCGGCTTGTCCGCGCCATGCACGGCGTGGACGTGGTGGTTCACGCCGCCGCGTTGAAGCAAGTCCCCGCGTGCGAATATAACCCGATGGAAGCCATCAAAACGAACATCATGGGCACGGCAAACGTGGTGGAAGCCGCGCTCGATGCAGGCGTGAAAAAAGTTCTCACCGTAAGCACCGACAAGGCGGTCAGCCCGGCGAATTTATACGGCGCGACCAAACTCGCGGCGGAGAAACTCACCATTCAGAGCAACGCCTACGCGGCGGGTTCTTCCACGCGCTATGCCTGCGTCCGCTACGGGAACGTGGTCGGCTCGCGCGGTTCGGTTGTTCCCCTCTTTTTGAAGATGCGTCCCACAGGCAGAGTCACCATCACCGACGAGCGCATGACGCGCTTTTGGCTTTCGCTGGAACAGGGCGTGCGCTTCGTCATTCACTGCATTGAGCAAATGGAAGGCGGCGAAGTCTTCGTGCCGAAGATTCCCAGCACCAAAGTCACCGACTTGGCGCGCGCCATCGCCCCCGAAGCGAAAATCGAAATCATCGGGATTCGACCGGGTGAAAAACTGCATGAGATGTTAATCTCCGAAGACGAGGCGCGTCATACCATTGAGATGGAAAGGATGTTTGTGGTGCAGCCCGCCGAGGCGACATGGTTTGGTTATTCGTGGAAAGACAAAGGCAAACCGCTCGCGGAAGGATTCTCGTATTCAAGCGATAATAACTCCGAATGGCTGGACCTTGAAGGCATTAAGAAATTCATTGCCCCGTTTGAAGAATTATACAAACAGGGAAAACTCGAAGGTTGAAAAATGAGAGGCTTCATGTGAAGCCTTCTTTTTTTAAGGCGGTGTTCCCATCTTGCATGGATATGGTTTTTCCTGTATGCTTGCGCCACTATGACTCTTTTACTTCTCATTCGACATGGTGAAAATGATTACGTCAAAACAGGCAAAATGGCGGGGCGGATTCCGGGCGTGCATCTCAACGAACGCGGGCAAAATCAAGCGCGGGCGCTGGGTGAGGCGCTGAAAGAAACGCCCATCAGGGCGGTGTACTCCAGCCCATTGGAACGGGCAATGGAAACCGCCAAGCCAATAGCCAAACCGCATGGCTTGCAGATTGTTCAAGAGCCGGACTTAATGGATACCGACATCGGCAAATGGCAGGGGCGTTCATGGAGGATGCTCAGCCTGACCAACGCATGGAAGACAGTACAAAACGCGCCTTCGCGGTTTCGGTTTCCCGAAGGCGAATCGTTTCCTGAATGTCAAATCCGCGTGATTAATGCGCTGGAACGCATCATCCAAAAACACCGCAAGCCGCAGGATGTGGTGGCGGTTGTCTTTCACGCCGACCCCATTAAACTAGCCGTGGCGCATTTGATTGGAATGCCTCTGGATTCATTTCAACGGCTGGGCTGCGATACCGGCTCGCTGACCGCTCTGCACATCAGCGAAAACCGCGCGCATCTGCTTAAACTGAATCAACGCCCGCCGTTTGACTTTTTGCCAAAAGAAAAAAAGAAGGGATAACAATACAAAATGATTGTCAGCGCTTCGCAGAACGATGGGGAACAAATCAAACAAATTACGGCGCGGGTGGGCGTATTCAACGCGGACGAGGTGAAAAGCCTTGGCGAAATTTGGGACGAGTACGCCGCCTATGGCGCGGAAACCAGCGGGTATTACTTCATTGTGGATAAAGACGGCGACCAGGTTCTTGGCTATGCGTGCTATGGTCCGCGCGATTACGCGCTTGCGCCCGGCGTGTTCGACTTGTATTGGATTGCGGTCAATCCGGAAACGCGGCGCGGCGGCGTGGGGCGCAGGCTTATCCTTGCCAGCGAGGATGCTTCGCGTCAAATGGGCGGGCGGATGCTGATTGTCGAAACATCCGGCACGGCGCATTATGAACCCGCGCGCAAGTTTTATAGCAGCGCCGGATACAACCTTGAAGCCCGCATTAAAGACTTTTACGCGGAAGGCGATGATTTGAATATCTTTGTCAAACGATTGTAGAACGGCATGGCAAAACCCAACCCCGGCTTGCGCGGGATTGACAGCCTTTGTTCATTTCAAACCTTCAATGTTTATCAAGATGTTATTCCCCGTATGGAGCTCAAACGAATCATCAAAAGAAGCGCTCCCCGAAAACAGATTGCACATCTGGCGCGCGCGGCTGCACATTACGGCGGCAACCGCACTGCAAGCAAAAAAGTTTCTTTCGGATGATGAAATTAAAAAAGCGGACAGATTTTCATTTGAGCAGGACGCTTTTTCTTTTATTGCCGCCCGGGGTATTTTGCGCGTTTTGCTCTCCCGTTACTTTTCCCTGCCCGCAAGGGATTTTACTTTCGCTTACGAAAAAAACGGCAAGCCGTTTTTGAAAAACATGCAAATCCAATTCAACCTTTCGCACAGCGGCGGCTTGGCGCTTTATGCGTTTCACTGTTTTGAGCAAATTGGAATTGACGTTGAAAAAATCCGCCCGATTAAGGAAATGAAAGCGATTGGAGAACGGTATTTTTCAAGGCAGGAAAGGGAATTGCTTGATTCAGCTGAATATTCCGCGGGCACGTTTTTTCAAATCTGGACACGGCGTGAAGCCGTCTTGAAAGCGGAAGGGGGTGGAATTGCCTCCGAAACGCGGGTAAATTTTGAGAAATGGAAAACGCTTTCATTTGCGCCCGATACAGGGTACGCAGCCGCGCTTGCAGTAAAAAAATCCGCGTCTTTTTTCAAAAACGCGGATTTTGAAAACAACCCGGAGCATTTTATTCGCTTTTTGAGCCTGACTGACGCGAACGCATTTCTTTGGCGCGCAGCGTAAGGTCTTTGAAAAAGTCTGATTCGACAATCTCGGAAACCTGCTTCTGGCGCTTTGCCTGGTCAATTTCAATACGCAGTTGTTGAATTTCCTGTTTGAGTTTTTGCTCGCGGGCAAAAGCTTCGAGCGCCGCAACCGCAAGGGATGAGAAGGATTCCATCATTTGTTGAAGATTGACATCAAAGTCAATAATCGTATCCGACTCGGCGTCGCGGGGGTTGATGAGCTGCATCACGCCAAGCACTTCGCCTTCCGTATTCTTGAGCGGAATTGCAAGCAGCGAGTGAACAACATACCCGCGCCATGATTGATTTTTCTCGTCGCCGCCCCATAAATCATCGGAGTCGGAAAGACTGGCAAGGTTCACCGTTTCGCCGCTCAACGCAACGCGGGCAACCACATTGGAAAGATTTGGCTCGCCATTCACTTTGATTGGCAGCGGGGCGTAATTTGCCTTGCTGCCGGTGGTGCCGCCAAACGCCAAATTAAGCGAATTGCTGCGGACAATCACAAATTCCAACTGCTCTTGCGGGGTGAGCATATACAGCACGCCGGTATCGGCGCGGCAAAAAGATTTGGCTTCAAGAAGCATTTTTTCCAACAGGCGGTTAAAGTCTTTTTCCGTGCTTAACTCGACGCCGATTGGGATGACGACTTCCAGCAGGTCATCGGCTCGTTTCTTTTCCTTGCGGACTTGAAAAAGAGTCTCGCGCAGTTTGGCGGTCATGCTGTTGAAGGTTGCCGCAAGCAAGCCAATTTCATCACGCGATTCAACAATCGCCTGGGCTTCCAAATCACCGCTGCGAATTTGCTCCGCCACGCTGGTCAGGCGGCTGATGGGAAGCGCAATGGCATTGCGGGAGAGATACGCCATAATCAAGCTGAAAATCAAGGCAAGGATACCGCTTGCAATGGTTAAGCGGTTTGCGGTTTGCAAGGCTTCGCGCCCGGAGGAAAGCTCCGCTTGCAATGCAGCCTGCTGGGCGTTCACCAACTCGTTCAAGGATTGATTCATCTCATCGGTGACAGGCAGGGCTTTGTCAGTAAAGAGGTAAAGGTCTTCACGCCAGCGTTCGCCTTCCAAAATGGTAAAGATTTCATCGGGCATGGAAAGAAACGCTTCGCGGTTTCCGGCAATGCGGTCCAGCAGTTCTTTTTGGGTATCCGTCATGTTCTCGCGCTGATTAAGCAGGCGATTCCATGCGTTGGTGTTATCTTGCAGGTTGACTTCGTATTCGCCGCGATAAATGCGGTTGCGGGTGGTAACGTAACCGCGCAGCGCGGAAAGCATGGCGGAAAAATTGCCCTGAAAACGCGCCATATCGCCCATCAAGGCAAGGTTTTCAATTGTCGGCTCGCGCTGTCCCTGCTGGGTGATGAGCGTGTTCATATCAATGATGACATTGCCCGCGTAGCGCACGCCGTCTGTGGCAAGCATTTTATAAGCAGGCTCGCGGTCCAATTGGTCGTCGCGCAGTTCAAAAAGTTGGTCCGGCAGGGGACCCCATTTGCTGTATGCGTTTTGCAACTCGTCCAGACGGGCGTTGCCGGTTGAGCCGAGGTCCGGCGAATAGCGTTTTAATTCGGAGAGGTTTCGCTCAAACGCCTGCGAAGATTGAAGATACAGGTCGCGGTAAACAGGGTCGCCCAAGGCAAGATAGCCGCGCACATCAGCAAGCATACGCAGCAAATCGGCTTGCGCGCGCGAGGCGAGCAGCGCGGTTGGCACGCGGACATCATCCGTCGTTTGAATTTGCCGCGTAGCGGTGGCGCTGCTTGTATAACTAACAACCGCGCTGAAGAAAATCAACGCAACCAATACGCCGAAGCCAATACCCAGCTTTGAGCCAATGCCAAGGTCGGCAAAAAACCTTCGGGGAGGAAGTTGTTCCTGGGATGAGTGAGAATTCATAAATACCTCATTAAGTTCGCAAGAGAGTTGACTAGGGAGCAGTCAAGGTCCAGTCCTGAATGTTCCAAGTGATTGAGTCCCAGGGGGTGGGGTCAATTCCGTTCAGGTTTTGGTTCACGCCCAATGTGCTTGCGCGCCAAACCAGCGGAATCACAGCGACGTCTTCAATCAGCATGTCATTGAGTTGGATGAAAATTTGTTCCCGCTTTGCGGGGTCGAGCTCCACGCGGACTTGTTGAAACAACTCGTCATAAAGAGGGTTGCACCAGCGTTCATTGTTATTGCCGGTCCAATTGTTCGCCTTTTGCGGAATTCCGGCGCATGTCCATGTTGCCATAAATGCCGTAGGGTCGGGGCTGCCGCTGCGGGTGCGGAACATGAGCAAGTCGGCATTGAACCGGGAGACGCTATCGGGGTTGGAAGCGCCTGCGCCAAACATGATGCTGGAATCGACAATTTTCAGTTCAACATCAACGCCGATTGCGTTCAGGTTCTTTTGGATAATCTGCTGAGCTTTTTGGGAAATTGCGCCAACCAAAGTTTGGAATACAACTTTCATTTCAACGCCGTCTTTTTCGCGGATGCCGTCGCCATCGGTATCCACATACCCCGCTTCATCAAGCAAGGCGTTTGCTTTGGCTGGGTCGTACGAATAAAAAATATTTTTGGATTGGTATTGCGGAGGCGAAACCAGCACAACATAAGCAGGGATGCCGTTCTTCCCATACAACGCGGCAATTGCGTCTCTGTCAATGGCATAGGCAAATGCCTGACGTATCACCTTCTCTTTGAACAGCGGGTGAGGAACGGAGAGGCTGGAATATTCCTGCTCATCAGATGGGCGGTTGGGGTCGGTTTGATTGAGCAAAATACGTTCCACACCCGGGGCGAATGCCGCTACAAGTTTACCTGTGCTGTTGTTTTCGGACATTTCGGTTAAGACTGCGGGGTCAACCAAATCAAGGTCGTAGGCGACGTCCACATCCCCAACTTGCAGGGAAAGTCGCGCCGCCTCGTTCACCGTTCCGCCGCCGCGCCAGATGATGCGGTCAAAGTGAATTTTTTCGGGGAAACGGTAGTTGGGATTTGGCTCAAACACAATTTTGGTGGTTTGCACAATTTGCGAGCCAAGCAACAACACTTCCTGCGGTTTAATGCCGGGGGCTTTCACAACATAAGGTCCTGTGCCGACGGGCATAATGTTTGCAGGCGCTTCACCGGCGTTGGCGCCTTTATATTGCGAGAAAATATGGCGCGGAAGAATTACGCCGCGATTGCCCACAAAAGGAACAAACCAGGCGGGGTTAATTTCTTTGAATTTGATTTGAACCGTGTAATCATCCAATGCCTGCACGCCGTTTTCAGCCACAAGGTTGTAATTTGCGGAATTGGTGGATTTGACATCCGGGTCAATGATATAGGAATAGGTAAACACAACGTCATCCGCAGTAAAGGGAACGCCGTCCGACCAGACGACGTCCTGCCGCAGCTTCCAAGTGACGGATTTGCCGTCCGCCGCCAGCTGTCCATTTTCCAATGAGGGAATTTCTGCAGCCAAAATTGGCACGAGCCGACCGTCTTTATCAAACGCCGCAAGCGGCTCATATACAATACGTGCGGGTTCAAAGTCTTTTACGTTTTGAGTCAGGTGAATATTAAGAATCGTCGGCGATTGGGGATGCAGCACATTTAACACCCTCAAAGCGTTGTGCAATGGCTGGGCATCGGAAACTTGTTCAGGCTCAGCCGCCGCCGGTTCCGCAGTCGCGGGAATGAGGGGACCGCAGGAAGACAAGAAAAGAACTGCCAACAGAGTCACCCCCATTGGCAGACGCGCAAGTTTATAAAAATTCATGGGTTATCCTCTTTGCTTAAGAAGATGACACCGCCTTGTGAAAATTGTTATTCGTTCAACAATGAATTCAGTTTAAGCAGCGGTGTTTCTTGTACAAGCCGAGATACAACAGATTCAAATTTCTGCAATATCTGAAAGGGCGCATCCGCGTCAAACAGGCGGGCGTCGCAGGTGATGGATAATTTTACCCTTGAATCAGGAACTATGACAAAATTGATGGGATAATGCCACCAATCCACCCCCCCGGCGGCGCGGATGTTAAGCCCTTTTTCGGCGCGCGCATGAAACAAGCTGGCGGGATAATTTTGAAAACGGATATTGCTTGTGAATACATTGCCGATTCCCAGCCAGTTAACAAGCTCATTGAGCGGCGTATAGGAATATTGTTCAAGAAACGTTTGCTCTTGCATCAAAGATTGCAGCCACGACAAAATTGTTTGTTCCCCATCCAGTTGAACGCGCAGCGGCAGGGTGTTGATGTAAAGCCCAACGCGCGATTCCATCCCCGCGAGCGGAGCAGAACGACCCGAAACGGTTACGCCAAACGCCACATCCCGACCGCCGCTGAATGCGGATAAGGTGAGCGCCCATGCGGCTTGAAAAATGGAGCTCAACGTCAATCGGTGGCGCTGTGAAAATACCTGCAGCGCGGAAGATACCTCTTCGCTCAACCGCAGCGCGGCATCATGAAATTCAATGGAAGACGCATGAGTTTCCTTTTGCATGGAAAGCGGCTTGGCTCCGCCAAAGCCCGCGAATTTTTCCTTCCAAAATTTTTCCGCTTCACCCAAATTTTGCCGCAAGGACCAGCTCACATAATCACGATAGGAATATGACAACCCAAGAAAGATTGCCGGGTCTTCGTATAGTTGCGCCACTTCGCTCATCAGCGCGGAGGCGCTCCATCCATCCGCCAGCAGGTGATGACAATGCCAGATAAATTGGTATTCAAATTCAGAAAGGCGAATTAAGGTAAAGCGCATCAGGGGTGTGGAAGTTAAATCAAAGCCTTTCAGTCGCTCCGCGCGCATTAATGCGTCCAGCCGCGCGGGACGTTCTTCCACGCCGACAGCGCGCCAATCCTGTTCATCCCATGCGGGGTAAATTTGGTCATGGATGATTTGCAGGGGGCGGGCAAGCCCTTTCCAGACAAAGGCGGCTCGCAGCGCTTCATGGCGTTCAACGACCAGCGCCCAAGCGGACTTGAAACGGGAGACATCCAGCCCGGCGTGAATTTCAAAAATGCTTTGCGTAATGTATATGCCCGCATTTGGGGAATGAATCAATTGTTCCAAAATGGTGAATTGCATTGGCGCAAGCGGGTAGATGTCATACACATCCGAAGTTTGCAGGGTGAGCAAATCCAGCTCCGCTTGGGTTAAGCCCGCCAGCGGAAAATCTTCCGGCGTGTAAGAGCCATATTGAACGCTTTGACAATGGGCAATCAAATCGCGCAGGGATTCGGTAAATCTTCCGGCGAGTGTTTCAACTGTTTTGCGGGCATATAACTTGCTGCTGTATGTCCATGTAACCGTCAATTGATTATTGACCACCGAGCCATTGATGTTGAATAAATATTGCAGCGTTTCATTTGGGTCCTGCTCATCGCCCAAAGCCTGCACGGTGACGGTGCGTAATTGCCCGCCATAATTAAACAAAACCTGCGCTTTTGGCAAAGATGAAAGTTGCGCGCCAAATTCCGCATTCAAATAGCGCAGCGCGCCATAGGACATGCCTTTCTGCGGCAGCCGCCGCAACTGTTCTTTGATGGCTTTAATTGCCGCGCCGGGTTCGTTTGTTTCCAGCCGCAGACAAACGGGAAATAACGAAGTGAACCAGCCCACTGTGCGCGAAAGGTCGAGCGATTCCGCTTCGCGCCCGTGTCCTTCCAAATCAATCAACAGGGCGGCGTTTCCCGTCCATGCGGAAAAAGTTTGCATTAAGGCGGTTAATAAAATATCGTTGATTTGCGTGTGATACGCGCCCGGCACATCGCGCAATAAAATTTGGGTGGCGGTCTCTGAAAGGGCGGTTTCCACTTTTGCCGCGTCGGATACGCGGCTTTCGCCGAGGTATTGTGGAAAATCCACCGGCAAAGGCAAAACAGCCTGCGCGCCTGTTTGCAGCCAGTATTGAAAGTCTTGCCGCGCGGCGGGGCGGCGGGCATATTCTTTCAACCATTCCGCCCATGCTTTGAACGAGCTGGATTTATGCGGCAAGGACGGCGGACGCTGCGCTTGAAGTTGGTCGTACACTGTCCATAAGTCGTGAATCAAAATCTGCCATGAGACAAAATCCACAGCAAGATGATGAATGACCATTAACAGTTTTTGAGGGCGGTCTTTGCCGTAATCCAAAATGGCGGCGCGCATTAATGGACCGCGCGTAATGTTCAAACTGGTTTGCAGTTCGCGGTTGAGGGCGTGAAGGCGCTCATTTTGCGCGGAAGGGGAATGCGCGGAGAAGTCTTCACGGCGTATCAGGTTGGTTACGGGCTGGGATTCAGCCAGCCACTGCCGCCAGCCTTGCGGGGTGGGTTCAAACCGCGAGCGCAGCGCGTCATGGTGTTCCAATAAAACGGCAAGCGCGCGGGCGAGCAAATCCTCATCCAGTTTGCGTTCCACATCCAGCAAAATTGTTTGATTGAATTGATGCGGGTTGACCGGGTGTGTTTCAAAAAACCAATGTTGAATTGGCGTAAGGGGCGCATCGCCGCGCACCAGTCCCTGTTCGGATTGAACGGGGTTGCGTTCTTCCACAGCGGCGGCAAGGGCTTGGATGGTTTGCAATTCAAAAACCTGACGCGGGGTGAGATATAACCCGCGTGATTGCGCGCGGCTGATGAATTGAATGCTTAAAATCGAGTCGCCGCCGAGTTCAAAAAAGTTGTCGCTGCGCCCCACTTGCGGAAGGTCAAGCAGATTTGCCCAAATTTCCGCAAGCGTTTTTTCGGTTTGAGTTTGCGGGGGAATGAATTGCCGTTGGGCTGCCATCACATGCTGCGGTTCGGGCAGGGCTTTGCGTTCCACTTTGCCGTTGGGGCTGAGGGGCATTTCATCCAAAATGATAAACAGCGCGGGAATCATATAATCGGGCAAGTCTTTTTTAAGGCTTTGCCGCAGCGCGGAAATCACATCCTCTGCATTTGGCGCGCCCGCATTTGTTGTGAGATATGCGACAAGCCGATGCTGTCCGTTGTTTTCCTTGCGGGCTGTGACCACCACTTGACGAACCCATGCGTGACTGGCAAGCGCGGCTTCAATTTCGCCGAGTTCGATGCGAAACCCGCGAATTTTGACTTGAAAGTCAATGCGCCCTAAAAATTCAATGTTGCCATCCGCAAGCACGCGGCACAGGTCTCCTGTTTTGTATAGCCTGCCGCCGCGAAACGGGTCTGTAATAAATTTTTCGGCGGTCAGTTCGGGACGGTTGAGATAGCCCTTGCCCACTTGCACGCCGCCAATGTGCAGCTCGCCGGGAATGCCAATGGGAAGCGGCTGCAAGTGACGGTCGAGCACATAGAGTTGCGTGTTTGCAACGGGCTTGCCAAGCGGAACGGTGTGACGGGTTTCATTTGGCTGGCACGCCCAATAGCTCACGTCCACTGCGGCTTCGGTGGGACCGTATAAATTATGCAATTCGGCATTGAGGATGGTGAAGAAACGATTGGCAAGGTCAACGGGCAAGGCTTCGCCGCTGCATATTACGCGGCGGATGCTGGCACAGGCGGAGATGTGCGGCACATCCAAAAACGCATACAGCATGGAGGGGACAAAGTGCAGCGTGGTTACGCCTTCGCGCTGAATCAAATCGGCAAGATATTGCGGGTCTTTATGTCCTTCGGGGCGGGCAATGACAAGGCGCGCGCCAAACATCAGCGGCAGGAAAAATTCCCATACCGAAACGTCAAAACTGAATGGCGTTTTTTGCAGCACGCGGTCATCCGGCGTAAGTTGATATTGTTCCTGCATCCAAAACAAGCGGTTGAAAATGCCCGCGTGGGTATTCAGAGCGCCTTTGGGCTTGCCTGTGGAGCCGGATGTATAAATCATATAGGCAAGGTTTTCGCCTGTCACCTGTTTGGCTGGGTTGTTAACGGGATGACGGGAAATTTGATTCCAGTCACGGTCCAAACACAACAAAGAAGTTTCAGAAGAAAGCGGCAAGCTGGGGAGCAAATGTTCCTGCGTGAGCAGCGCTTTCACATTTGCATCTTGCAGCATGTACGCAAGGCGGTCCGGCGGGTAGGTTGGGTCAAGCGGGACGTATGCGCCGCCCGCCTTAAGGATTCCAAGCAGCGCAATGACCATCTCAAACGAGCGTTCCGCGCACACGCCGACCAATACATCGGGCTGAACGCCCCGCGCGTGTAATTCATGCGCGAGTTGGTTGGCGCGTTGATTCAATTCGGCGTATGTCATTTGCCGCTCTTCAAAGACGAGCGCCACTGCATCGGGCGTTTGCACGGCTTGCGCTTCAAAAAAATCCTGAATACAGGCTTGGGGGTATTCTTTGAATGTTTCGTTCCATTTCAACAATTGCGCGCGCTCGGCTTCGGTAATCAGTTCCAAACGGCTGACGGGCTGCTGCGGGTCTGCAAGGATGGATTGCATCAGGCGCAGGTAATGCCCCGCCATGCGTTCTATTCTATCTGGGTCAAAAAGGTCGGAGCTGTATTCGATGATGAGCGAAGCGCCTTGCCCGGTTTCCTGCGCGAAGAAGGTTAAGTCAAATTTGGAGGTGGCGGTGGGGGTGAAGATTTCCTCCACATGCGCTTGGGGAAAAGTCAGCGGCGCGGATGCGGCTTGCAGCGCGAACATGGTCTGAAAGAGCGCGTTGCGGCTGAGGTCGCGTTGCAGGTGAAGCTCATCCACCAGTTTTTCAAAGGGAAGTTCCTGATGCGCGTACGCGCCCGCGCTGGTCCGGCGGACTTGATTCAAAAAGTCGGTGAAGGAGGGGTCGTTGGAAAAATCGGCGGGCAGGGCAAGCGTGTTAATGAACGCGCCAATCAAGTCGTGCGTTTCTTTTTGGGGGCGGCTGCCTACAGGCGCGCCCACCACAAATTGGGGTTGATTGGAGTAACGATACAGCAGCACTTGAAAGACCGCCAGCAAAGACATGAACAACGTTACGCCGCGTTCGCTGGAAAAAGTTTTGAAGCGGGCAAACAAATCGGCGGGGATGGGGAATTCGCGCGCCGCGCCGCGATACGTCAACGCGGGCGGGCGGGGATGGTCGGTGGGAAGTTCGAGAATGGGGGGAATATGTTTGAGTTGTTCGCGCCAGTAGTTTAATTGCGTTTGCAGCGTTTCGCCTTGCATTTGTTCGCGCTGCCAGAGGGCAAAGTCGGCATAGTGGATGGAAAGCGCGGGAAGGGCTGGCTGGCGGTTGTTTGCAAACGCTGTATAAATTTCAGAGAGGTCACGCGTCAGCACGTCTTTGGACCAGCCGTCCGTGATGATGTGGTGAAGGGTAAGGCAGAGGATGAAGTCATCTTCCGCCAGTTGCAGCAAAGCAGCCCGAAGCAAAGGCGCGCGGGCAAGGTCGAAGGGGCGGTTGATTTCGGTTTGAATCCAATCCTGCCAGTTTTCATCCGCTGTAATCAGCGGCACATTCAACGGCTGCGGGTCTTGAATGATTTGATAGGGATGCCCGTCTTGAAAGCGGAATGAAGTCCGCAAGGTTTCATGCCGCGCAATCAAAAACGAAAGGCTGCGCCGCAAGGCTTGTATGTTTAATGCGCCGCGCAAGCGAAAGACAAGCGGCACGTTATACACCGCGCTTTCGGGCTGCAACTGATGTAAAAACCACAAGCGTTCCTGCGCGAAGGAAAGAGGAAGAAGCGCGGGGCGCGGCTTGGGAAGGATGCGCGTGTGTTGCTGATTTTCTTCCGCTTGTTTGAGAAAATGGATGAGCTCGTTTTTATGACTGGCAATGTGATGTTTGATTTCGGGCGTG
>DAOTZP010000313.1:0-1936 GCA_034434265.1 Anaerolineales bacterium
GAAGCCGCTGGCGCGATTCGTCTCCTTTGCGGTGGGCGGAGTGCCGCCGGAGTTGATGGGCATCGGTCCCGTCGCCGCCATTCCGAAGGCGCTCAAACTCGCCGGGCTTTCGCAAAACGATATTGACCTCTTCGAGTTGAACGAAGCCTTTGCCGCGCAGTCGCTGGCGGTGATTCGAGAACTCGACCTCGATACCGACAAAATCAACGTGAACGGCGGCGCGATTGCGCTCGGACATCCGCTCGGCTGCACGGGAGCGAAGCTCACGACCCAGTTGATTTACGAAATGGAACGCCGCAAATCCAAATACGGCATGGTGACCATGTGCATCGGCGGCGGCATGGGCGCGGCGGCGATTTTTGAGAATTTGCAGTAAGATGCAAGATACACGATACGAGATACAATCTTGTAACCTGTATCGTGTATCTTGCAACCTGTATCGTGTAACCTGTACCTCATAATCCATAACTTTTACCCTTAGGAGAAATCATGTCCCTCACAATCGAAACCCTCATGTCCAAAATGCCCGGCGCGTTCATCCCCGAAAAAGCGGCGGGACTCAACGCGGTGATTCAATTCAAATTCACCGGCGCGGAACCGGGCGACTGGTACGCGGAAATCAAAGACGGCAAGGTCGCCGTCTCCAAAGGCGAACACCCCTCCCCCAAGATGACCCTCACCGCCGATTCGTCCGACTACGTCAAAATCTTCACCGGCGAGCTGGACGGGATGAAAGCGTTCATGGAAGGCAAGCTCAAACTCGCGGGCGACCTGAACCTCGCCATGAAATTGACGCAGATGTTCAAAATAAGATAGCGGACAAAGCTCGGAGGCTTCAAAGCCTCCGAGCTTTTATGCCTTCTTCGCCGCCCACTGCGGCGGAGTCTCCAGCCAGATGTAGGCGTAATAATAAACGGGCATGGCGATAAACGGCAGGAAAAAATTCCCCACGCCGAGCAAAACGCGGACGGCGTCGTCGGCGCGGTCGTTCTTGACAACGTGAATCAAGTAAAAGATTTCCAGCCCGATGATAAGAAATATCGTGCAGAAATGCAGGGGGAAGATGACCGCGAACAGCGGAAATATCAGCAACGGCGCGGCAGAAGGGTCGCCCCCGCTTTCCGCCATGGCGACGGGAACGCTCATCCCGATAAACGAGACCAGCCAGACGCACATGAAAATCAGCGGATAAACGACCACCCACGCGGTGGCAAGCCCAAGCAGGATTTTGATGGGTTGGGTTAAAGTCATGGCGTTCTCCTTTCTTTTACGATTGTACGTCTTTTTCCGCAAATCAACGCCCTTCAACGCTTCTAAATCTAAACCAGAGACGCGGAGTCCGCAGAGTTTCACCGGAGTTTTCTCCGCGTCCTCTGCGACTCCGCGTTTTGTTCGCCACAGAGAGACTCTTAAAAAAGCCTCTGTGACCTCCGCGCGCTCTGTGGTTTGTTTTTTCTCGCTCCGCGACTCTACGGTAACTCGTTTGGAAAATTTTTGATTGCGCCATGTTTTCGCTCTCAGATTTGGAATTGCCGCCTCCGATTCTTCAAAAACCGTTAAAATAACGGGGAACTTGACGAGAGGTTTTTTCGCGCAAAAGCGCAAAGTCCGCAAAGAAGAGATTGGCGTTCTTGGCAGCTTGGCGAAAAGATAAAAAGACAAGAAATAACGACTATTTTCTTTCAGGAGAGTCTTTATGGATTTCAACTTCAGTTGGGTAACGCAGCCCGAATCGTGGATTGCGCTGGTCACGCTGGTCGCGCTGGAGCTCGTGCTGGGCGTGGACAACATCATCTTCATCTCGATTCTGGCGGGCAAGCTGCCCCCGCGCGAGCAGCCGCGCGCGCGCACGACGGGCATTATGATGGCGGTCGTCACCCGCGTTTTATTGCTGCTTTCGCTTTCTTGGATTATCAGCCTCGAAGAGCCGCTGTTT
>DAOTZP010000314.1:0-4007 GCA_034434265.1 Anaerolineales bacterium
AAAACTCATCGCCAGCGCAACCGACTCGACATCCAAAAAGGGAACGCGCGCTTCCAATCCCCACGCCATAGACATTCTATCCGCGCGCTGCAAATTCGTGTTGTGCAGCGATTCGGTAATTTCAATCATCTCGGTCTGCAAGCCCTGCGGCGATTGGATGTTTGCAAGATAATCATAGCCCGCGTAAATTTCATCCGCGCCTTCGCCTGTTAAAAAAACTTTTACATGGTCGGCGGCGAGTTTGGCAAGAAAATAATTTGGAATCGCGCTTCGCACCAATGCCGGGTCGAACGTTTCGAGGTAATACAACACTTCGGGCAGGGCTTGAAGCATATCTTCGGTGGAGTACGTCAGTTGATGGTGTTTGGTGTGCAAAAACTCCGCCATTTGTTTTGCGGCGGCGAGGTCTTCGCTGCCCTCCACGCCGACTGCGAAAGAATGTAACTGCTCCGTGCCTTCGCACGCCAGCAGGGAGACGATGCTGCTATCCAGCCCGCCGCTGAGACTCACCCCGACGGGGACGTCTGCCAACATGCGTTTGTGTACCGCGTTCCGCAATGTGGATTTGATTTGCGGCAGCGCGTCTTCTTCGCTGCCCGTGAACGGGTACAGGCTTTCTTCGAGGCTATAAAACCGATGCCATCCGCGCTTGGAGTCGAACCAATGCCCGGCGGGAAATTCTTGCAAGTCGCTCACAAATCCCTGCAATGCTTTGACTTCGGACGCAAAATATAAACTCTGATTATCGCGACTCGAACCGTAATACAGCGGCTTGATTCCCAGCGGGTCGCGCGCCATAAGAAATTCGCCGTCTTGATAAATGACAAAGGCGAACATGCCATCGAGGTGCTTGACAAACTCCGCGCCGAAAAGGCGGTACAAGTGCAGTAAAACTTCGGTGTCTGAGTGGGTTTTTAATTTTTCCAGCGGCAGAAATTTTTTTTGAAGTTCGCGGTAATTGTAGATTTCGCCGTTGAAGGCTATCCATGTTTCTTTATATCCCATCGGCTGAGCTCCGCCTTCCACATCGAGGATGGCAAGGCGGGTATGTCCCAGCGTGCCGCGCTTGAAATTTTTCACGCCGCTGCCGTCGGGTCCGCGATGGGCGAGTTTCTCGACCATTGATTTTACGTTTTGAGTGGATGGGCGCTGTAACGCGCCTGCGATTCCGCACATAGATTCTCCTGTCCCAAGACCTGACAGGTTTTTTAAACCTGTCAGGTCTTGATTTTTTAATCAATCTTCCCTTCCTGAACAAATCGGGTTAGCTCGCTCACGCTCCACTGTTCCAAGCCGAGTTTTTCCACCGTGCGCCCGCGCCGCCAGTAATCGGTGCGGTGAATGATGCTGCCGATTTTTATCATGCTCTCCATCGCGCCGACGGCGACTCCGTAACGTTTGCCAATGGAAGCAATCGGCACGAGGCTCATGGGAATATCCTCGAACAAGTAGCGGTGATTCAACGTCGGCGGCGCTTTGATGCCGTAATAGCCGGGTTGATTGTGAATGGCTTCGTGCAAGTCCGCGCCGTCGGTGTCGTAGGCGAGTTTCAGCCATTCCAGCGCGGTGCGCGCGCGGATTCCCACCGCCGAGGCGACGGTCACGCGCTCGCGGTCCAGCACTTCCAACATCCGCGCCACGGAGGGAGTCACGCCGTCAATATAAAATTGATAGTCGCCGTGAGTCGCTTCAATCCACCCGGCGTTGAGCAAGGTCAGCGCGGGGTGAAAGATTGCGCCCATGTTGTTCAGTCCCGTGTGCAGCACGTCCACGCCGTCAATGAATTGCGGATACGCTTCGCTAATCGCGTCCAGGACTTGCTGCGTGCGGGTTGCGGGCAAAGCCGCCAGCGGAACGGCTTCTTTGATGCGGAAAATCCGCGCCTGCGCGGGACCATCGGAGCGCGAGGCGTAGATGAAAGTCTCCGCTTCCGCGACGGTCGCGTCCGCTTTACATTCGGTATCGCGCAGGACTTTGGAAAATTCCAACGCGCCGCAAGTACGCCCGGGGTGCAGAATCACAATCTGCCCGTCCTTCAAATGCGGCGACATGGTTTTGGCGATGTCGGCGTGCGCGGACGAGGGCAGCACGACCATAATGACCTTCACATCCTTGATGGCTTCTTTCATATCGGAAGTGACCCGCGCCAGTTTGCCGAATCCGTGCGGGATGTTGTCTTCGTTTTCGACCAGTTCAATTCCGCCGCGTTTTTTGATGATGGCGATGCGCTCGAAGGTGCGGTTATACAAATTCACCTCGAAGCCCATCAGCGCGAGATGCGCCGCCATTGCCTTGCCGCCGTGACCGGCGCCGACGACTGCAAATTTTGTTGTCATATTGAGTCTCCTTTTTAGACCTGACAGGTTTCTTAAAACCTGTCAGGTCTCATTTAAACTTCCACGCATGCGCCATTGACGATGCGCGTCTTGACTTTGCCCAACGCAAATTTATTATTCCGAAGTTGCGGCGCGTCGAGCAAGCCCGACGTGACCGCGCGAGTCAAAGTTGCGGGGTCGGTCAGCGGGTCGGGGGAATCGCCCAACGCGCGGATTTTTTCCAGCAGTTGATTCGCCTGCTCTTCCAGTTGATTTACCCGCGACTGTATCTTCGGGTCGGCGGTCATATCCGGCGCGCCCATCGCGTTATCCATCGCGCGGCGGACGATGCCGCTGGCTTCAATCACGTCGTCCGCCGTCGCGGCGTGATGCGCCTCTGTATGCCCGACGATGTGATAAATATCGGGGCGTAACGCCATTTGCAAATAGGTGGATGCGGCAAGATGTCCGCGCGCCGCGTTTGGATTTAATGGATGGGAGAGCAAGCCGATTCTTGTTTGTTTCCAAACCTTAAAAGATTCATTCTCCAACGACTTGACCATTTTCATTACGGTTAACATCTTCGCCAAATCCATCGCGTCCGAAAGTCCGGGCGGAGAATTAAACATCAACTGCGCGATGTAATCTTTCACGCCAAACGCGCGGGCGTTGTACGCGGAGAGATACGCCGCGACCACAAACACCGCATCCGAAGCGTCTCTCATTCCCCAATGATGCGGCTCGTTGAGTTCAACGGGGATGTTGTGTTCGCCGTACCACTTCATCACCGCCTGATGCTCGCGGATGGAGCCTTCCAAGTCCCAAGGTCCGCGCCCGTCCATTTGATTGAACCAAAACAGCGGGATGGCGCACCACGCAATATTGATGGTCTTCACATACATTTCCGCCAGCCGAATAAAATCGTCCGTGCCGGAGTATGTCCGCAGCAGGGGATAATTTCCGCGCCGCGAGGCTTGATACAACGCGCGGTAATCGTCCTCGCTTCGCACGGGGACTCCGCCCGCGCCTTTTCGTCTTGGGTCTTGTCTTTCGGGGTGATAAAAATTTTCCTGCGCGTCCTGGTCAATGCCCAGCGAAATCACGTCCAGCGCCTGCGCCTCCGCGATTTTTTCAATGCCGCGTATCGTTTCTTCCATTGTGGGAAGCCCGAAGTGATGACGCAAGATGGGATACGGCGATTTCCATTTGATTCTTTCGATGGTGGATTGGGGGAACGCGGATTCATCTTTCACCCCTGCTTGATTGCCCTTGAGATAACTTATCACCGCCTCGACGTTTTCGCTGCCGTCAAAGGTCTGCTCGAAGAAGCCGATTTTCTTTACGCGCTCCACAACGGGCGGAGTTCCGGCAAAGGCAAAGCGGACTCCCTGCTCGTGCAGTTCGGCTGCGGCTTCGGCAAACGCGCCCAGCAAACGCTCGCCCGTTTCGGGGGTGAGGCGGTACGATACGCCGACCAGGTCCGCCCGTTCGCGTTTTGCCGCGCGAATCACTTCCTCCGCCGAAACGGCGGGACCGAGGAACACGGTTTTCCAGCCAGCGGATTCCGCCAGCCTGAGGAAATTCATAACACCTGCCACATGGACGCATTCGCCCAACGCGGCGGCAACGACGGTCTTGCTCATCGTATGCTCCTTTCATGCTTGTTCAAAACGCTTTCCCCCCTGTGAAAAT
>DAOTZP010000315.1:0-4438 GCA_034434265.1 Anaerolineales bacterium
CTTCTTCATATTTATTTTAGACGTCCTTCATACATTCCCTGCCTATAATGCAAGGTGAAATTTTATTGTTATTGTTAGGAGAATGACCATGAAACTCGACAAGTTCACCCAAAAATCACAAGAAGCCATCATGCAGGCGCAGCAGATTGCAAGCGACTTGCATCATCAAGCCATTGAGCCTGCTCATCTTTTGCTGGCGCTGATTCGCCAGGAGGAGGGCGTTGTTCCCGCGCTGATGACCAAAATCGCGGGGAGTTCCAACGCGCTGAGAAACGAAATCCAAAACGAGCTGGACCGCCGCCCGAAGATTCAAGGCGCGAACATGGATGTTGGGCTTTCACAAGCCGCAGCGGATGTTCTTTCCGCTTCTGAAAAATACGCCAAAGGGATGCAGGATGATTACGTCTCAACCGAGCATATCCTTCTCGCGCTCACGGATTCCATCGAAGGCAGGCGGCTCGCCTCGTATGGCATGACCAAAGACGCAATTCTCACCGCGTTGAAATCCGTGCGCGGTTCGCAGCGTGTTACCAACCCTGACCCTGAATCCACATATAACGCGCTGCAAAAATACGGACGCGACCTGACCGACATGGCGCGGAAAGGAAAACTCGACCCGGTGATTGGGCGCGATGAGGAGATTCGCCGCGTGGTGCAGATTCTCTCGCGGCGCACGAAGAACAATCCCGCGTTGATTGGCGAGCCGGGCGTCGGCAAGACTGCCATTGCGGAAGGCATGGCGCAGCGCATCGTCAACGGCGACGTGCCGGAAGGCTTGAAGAAGAAGCGCATTGTCCAGCTGGATATGAGCGCGCTGGTCGCGGGCGCAAAATATCGCGGCGAGTTTGAAGAACGTTTGAAAGCGGTATTGAAAGAAATCACCGAATCAAACGGCGAAATTATTTTGTTCGTGGATGAAATGCACACGGTGGTGGGCGCGGGCAAAGCCGAAGGCAGCATGGACGCGGGCAACATGCTCAAGCCGATGCTGGCGCGCGGCGAACTGCACATGATTGGCGCCACCACCCTTGATGAATATCGCAAATATGTGGAGAAAGACCCCGCGTTGGAGCGCCGCTTCCAACCTGTGATTGTGGAAGAGCCCAGCGTGGAAGATACCATCAGCATTTTGCGCGGGTTGAAAGAACGTTACGAAGTGCATCACGGCGTGCGCGTGACCGACCCGGCGGTGATTGCCGCGGCGACCTTATCCCACCGTTATATTGCGGACCGCCATCTTCCCGACAAAGCGATTGACCTGATTGACGAAGCCGCCGCGCGCCTGCGGACCGAGATTGATTCCAAGCCGCAGGAATTGGATGAAGTGGACCGCCAGATTATGCAACTTGAAATTGAGCGCGAGGCATTAAAGAAGGAAAAGGATAAAGCGTCGAAGGAACGGTTATCCAAATTGGTGGAAGAGCTCGCCAATTTGAAAGAACACTCGCGCCGCATTACCACGCGCTGGCAGAGCGAGAAGCAGGTCATTGCCGAATTGCGCAAGGTAAAAGAGCAGATTGAACAAACGCGCACCGAGATTGAACGCGCGGAGCGTCAATCGGAATTGGAGAAAGCCGCGCGCCTGCGCTATGAAACACTGCGTCAGTTGGAAGCAAAATTGACGGAAACCGAAAGCCGCTTGAAAGCCATGCAAGCCGAAGGCGCGCTGCTTAAGGAAGAGGTGGACGCGGAAGAGATTGCCGCCATTGTTGCACGCTGGACGGGCATTCCCGTTTCCAAATTGCTCGAAGGCGAAACGCAGAAGTTGATTCACATGGAGGAAAATTTGCATCAGCGCGTGGTCGGGCAGGATGAAGCCGTGCGCGTGGTATCGAATGCGGTGCGCCGCGCCCGCGCCGGTTTGCAAGACCCCAACCGCCCGATTGGCTCGTTCATCTTTTTAGGACCGACGGGCGTTGGCAAAACCGAACTCGCGCGCGCGTTGGCGGAGTTTATGTTTGACGATGAACGCGCGATGATTCGCATTGACATGAGCGAATATCAAGAGAAGCATACGGTCAGCCGTCTCATTGGCGCGCCGCCCGGATACGTCGGCTATGATGAAGGCGGTCAACTGACCGAATCCGTCCGCCGCAGACAGTACAGCGTGGTGTTGTTCGATGAAATCGAAAAGGCGCATCCCGAAGTGTTCAACGTGCTGCTGCAATTGCTTGATGATGGGCGTCTGACCGATGGCCAGGGACGCACGGTGGACTTCCGCAACACGGTGGTGATTATGACTTCCAATTTGGGCAACCAACTTTGGGAGAGCGGTCACGAAGCCACGCGGGATGAAATTACGCAGGTGTTACAGGCGCATTTCCGCCCTGAGTTTTTGAACCGCGTGGATGAAATCGTTATCTTCCACGCATTGCGCAAGGAACATCTCGGCGGCATTGTGGATATTCAACTGCGGCGCGTGAGCAAATTGCTGGCAGAGAAGGATTATCACCTGCATGTGACCGAAGCCGCGCGCGAATATCTAGCGGAGGTGGGCTACGACCCCGCCTTTGGCGCGCGTCCGCTCAAACGCGCCATCCAGCGCGAGCTGCAAGACCCGCTGGCGCTGCGAATCCTGAACGGCGATTTCAAGCCCGGAGATTCGATTCAAGTAGAACGCGGACAGAATGGATTGACATTCACCGCCGCTGTGCCAGTGGTGGAAGGCGAAGTGGTAAATTAGAATTGAATCAAAATGCCCCTTCTGTGATGGAAGGGGCATTTAATTTGTTTTCGTTTTTTGGGAATACGCTTTATGGCAGGAAGTATTCAATAATCAACTGCGGGCGGCTGCTTAAGGCGGCGTTTCCGCTGTATAGTTTGAGGAAATTGGCAACATTATCAATATCGTCCAACTTAAAGCGCAGGCGGATTTGCGTCAGCCCGGTTTTGTTGATGTAGCCTTTGGCTGCGGTCAGGTTGATGGTGTACCATCCGCCTGAAAGGGTGGGCTTGAACGCGCCGTAGGTTTTGCTGCCCTTTGCCTGATAGTCGCCAATCTGCAGCGCGGATGTGCCGAATGTGCCTTTCTTTATATCCACCATAAAGCCGCCGAGTTCATTGATTGGGTTGCCGCCGCCGATGACGCCCTGCCGCCTTAACTTCAAAGTAACTTTGTTGATGATTTTGCCGGACAGCGTGGATGTATTGAAGGATAGCACGCTGCGATACTCCCTGTTTTGCGCGTCATTGCCAACGTGAATGACCGCGTTGGTTCTGTTGAGCGAGCCGCCCTGACTGCTGAGGGGGGAAGATTCCAGCGCCCAGCCGTCATTTGCGCCTTGCGATTTATAGTTCACGGTGAAGGGTCCCGTGTGGTACGAGCGCAATTCGTGGCCTTTGTTGTCGTCGCCGCTTGCGCCAAAGTACAAAGTATTCTGAAAGACCTTCATTCCATAGGGTTCGCTGCCTAAAACACCGCTTCGCGCGTCAGCAACCATCGAAGGCGGGTTTGTGCCGTCGTATTTCCACAACTCTTCTCCGGCTGTGCCATTATCAGCATTGAAATACAATCTGCCGTTATATACAGCCAAACTTGCGGGGTTTGAGCCATCCGGACCGCTCAAGATATCTGCAACGCGGCTGGGCGGGTTGACGCCGTCGTATTTCCACAGCTCATATCCTGCGCCGTCGCCGCCATTGGCTCCAAAATACAGTTTGTTGTTGAAGACAGCCAGACTGCTGGGATAAGAATCGCTGGTGGGGTTGATGTTGTAGGCAATTGTAGGCGCGCTGGCGCCGTTATACACCCATAGCTCATCGCCGTTGCCATCGCCGCCATTGGCTCTAAAATACAGTTTATTGTTGAAGACGGTCAAGTGTGCCGGTAAAGAATCGCCGGACGGGTTAATATTGTAGGCAATTTCGGGGGCGCTGGCGCCGTCATACACCCATAACTCTATGCCGTTGCCATCGCCGCCGTCCGCTGCAAAATATAATTTATTGTTAAAGACCGTCATGTATGAGGGCATCGAATGACCTGAAGTATTAATATCGTAAGCCAGTTCGGGCGGGTTGACTCCGTCATACATCCATAGTTCAATGCCTTCCGCGCTTTGGTATGCCGCAAAATATAATTTGTTATTAAACACCCGCAAGTAAGACGGGTCGCAGCCTTCCGCGCCCGGATAAATATCCGCCACGCGGGTGGAGTCTGTGCCGTCATATACCCATAACTCATTACCGGCTCCATCGCCTCCGTCGGCTGCGAAATATAACTTGTTGTTGAAGACCGCAAAAGCGTATGGGTAAGAGCCGTGTTCGTCATGGCTGATGTCCGCCGTCATGGTTGGCGCATCTGTGCCGTTATATTCCCATAGTTCTTCCCCTGCGCCGTTGCCGCCATCGGCTGAGAAATACAATTTGCCATTAAAACTTACCAAATCATCGGGGAAGGAACTCTCAGCTCCCGCCCAAATATCGGCAACCAACGAGGGGG